>NZ_JAUBPS010000029.1:5550-24116 GCF_036700865.1 Microcoleus sp. S13C4 | reverse complement strand
ATTGCTCGCAGCCGTACCCAGATTCGCAATCAGCGTCGAACCACCCGCTACAGTACCGTTCGAGTCAAAATACAACAATGTTTCGTTCGAGGCATTCGTAAATGCGAAGAAACCAGCAGTTGTAGAATTACCCAGGGCTTTAGCTTCAGCAGCTTCCACAGTGGCATAAGTTCCGCCTGTGAAAATCACTAACTCTTTGCCCGTAATGTCCGGAGTTGAACCAGTTACAGCGTCAAAGTTAGTCGTCGTCAGATTGCCGAAAGCACCGCTGACAAACTGGAATTTGTCTACCCCAGAGGTAAAGTCAGTAACCGTATCACCGCCTTCGCCTGCTGCTTTGTAAACAAACAGATCCGCACCAGCACCGCCAGTGATCACATCTGCACCAGAACCGCCGCTGAAGATGTCAGCAAACTCAGTACCAGTGACGCTGTTAGCCTTCGCATCTCCGGTAAACAAGACAGGAGTGGTGAAGTTGTAACCGCCAGCACCTGAACCGAAATTGTTAAAGTCGCTTGGGAAAGTGTTCCCAGCAGCAGTTAAATCAGCAACGCTGCCTGAGTTGGTAGTAGTACCAGTATCAGAAGAGGCGATCGTACCTGTAAATACAAAGTCCGCCGTTCCCAGATTGCTCGCAGCCGTACCCAGATTCGCAATCAAGGTAGAACCACCCGCTACGGTACCGTTGGCGTCAAAATACAACAATGTTTCGTTCGAGGCATTCGTAAATGCGAAGAAACCAGCAGTTGTAGAATTGCCCAAGGCTTTAGCTTGTGCATCTTCCAAAGAGGCATAACTACCGCCTGTGAAAATCACTAACTCTTTGCCAGTAATGTCCGGATTGGAACCACTTACAGCGTCAAAGTTAGTCGTCGTCAAATTGCCGAAAGTGCTCGCGCTAAACTCGAATTTGTCAGTTCCAGACTTAAAGTCAGCAATTTTATCGCCGCCTTCTTTAGTTGTCCTGTAAACAAACAGATCCGCACCACTGCCACCGCTTATGACATCCAAACCGAGGCCGCCGGTGATGGTATCGTTGCCGTCGCCGCCCTTGAGGCTATCGTTAAAATTGCTGCCGACAATCTTGTCATCGCCTGCTAAACCATCGTAATTAACTGGGGCCGGAGAAGTGGTGAAATCCACATTGTCAGGGCCAGCAGTGCCGACAGGAATATTTAGTGGGGGGCCGGTGAAGACAAAGTTACTGACTTGCAGGCGAATGCTGGCCGAGAAACTGGTCAGAATTTCAAAGCGCGCCCCAACAGAAAATACCAGTACAGAACGGCCCGTAGTGGCATCTGTAAACTGACAGAAAGTAGGTGCGTCTAGGTTGCCACCCAAAGCTACAAACCGCGCTTGCAAAGTCGCGATGCTGTTAACAGTAATATCCGCAGTGAAGTCGAGCAAATTAGCGCTGCCGATCGACCCAACAGCAGTAGTAGCAGTAATATCCAGTCGGGTCAAGCTAGAAACGCTGAGATTACCAAAAGCTGCCGTAGAAAGCTCTAAAATATCGTCAGTGACATTAAAGTCAGTAATTAAGTCAGCTTCTGCAACTGTTTGAGTCTCTTGGCGGGAAGTACGGTAAATAAAGCGATCCTTTCCAGCACCCCCAATGAGAGTATTGATTCCTAGGCCGCCTTCGATCGAGTCATCATCATCGCCGCCTTTAATTTTGTCGTTGCCCAAGCCTCCTTTTAGTTTGTTTTTGCCTTTACCGACTTCGATATCGTCATCGTCATCGCCACCGTCGATATCGTTATCGCCATCGCCGCCTTTAATTTTGTCCTTGCCTGGGCCACCGATGATTTTGTCTTTGCCTTTGCCGGCTGTGATGTCATCGTCACCATCGCTGCCTTCGATGTCGTTATCGAGCGTCGCAGAACCGACAATAACTTGAGGTGCTTTAGTGCCACCAAACTTAAAGACATCTCGCTCGACATTCAAGCTAAAACGCTGGTTGATGAGAGCGTTTTTGCCGTTGCTAACTTCAAAACCAAAACTAGCGGCACCGATAAAACCTACTGCCGCTTTGAAAGTTAACAAGCCTGCGTTAATGTCTGCTTGAGTGAAGGTAAAACCGACTTGTGTTACGGCGACTCCCTTAAAGAATAGTTGGCCGGTCGTAGCATCAGGCAGCTCGGTTAGCTTGAAGACTGTGTTGCTAGGACCTTGCTGGGCATCGACAAACCGCAACAACTCAGAAGTAATAGTTTGCTCGCCACCGCTGGAACCAGCAGTCAGGTTCTTATTAGCTTCCGCTTGCGGAGGGTTATAAACCGGGTTCGGAGTTGGAGTTGGAGTTGGAGTTGGAGTTTGAGTTTGAGTAGAAGGGGTAACTCCCAAAAAGTCCCCAGCATCGAGAATCCTTGCGTTGACATTCAACAATAGCGCCAGCGTCAAGCTATTGGACCGAATTTCGGTATTGACACCGACTTGTATAAAGGTCAAGCTGTTAAAGTTCAAGTCGCCAAACAGCAGAAACTTGTCATTGCCGTCTTCGTAGTCAGTGATGACTGAACTCCCGCCGTTGGTAGGGTTACTCACGACAAAAACGTCATTTCCAGCACCGCCGCCACAAGTGTTGTTGCCACTACCGCCAACGATCGTATCGTTGCCGGTATTGCCCATCAGCGTATCGTTGCCAGTACCGCCACCGACAACGCTGTCGTCGCCGTCGCCGCCGTCTGCCATGTCATTGCCGTCGCCAGTAATGAGGGTATCCTTGCCCGCACCGCCCATCACGCTGTCGTCGCCGGCACCGCCCATCACGGTATCGTCGCCGTCGTCGCCTCCACACTGGTCGTTGCCGTCGCCGCCCATCACGGTATCGTTACCGGTGCCGCCGCTAACGCTGTCGTCGCCGTCGTCGCCACTAACGTTGTCGCTGTCGCCACCGCCCATCACGGTATCGTCGCCGATGCCGCCGCTAACGCTGTCGTCGCCGTCGTCGCCATTGCAAACGTCGCTGCCGGCATCGCCGCCCACGGTATCGTTATCTTTGCCGCCATTTACGGTATCGTTGCCTTCGCCGCCATTTACGGTATCGTTGCCCCGATCGCCCCGGACGTTATCGTTGCCTGCGCCGCCCTTGCAATCGTCGTCGTCTTTACCGCCGTAGATGGTATCGTTGCCGGCGCCGCCGTCAGCCTCATCCTTTCCTTCGTTGCCGTGCACCCAGTCATCGCCGTCATCGCCTTCGCAGGTGTCGTTGCCGGTACCGCCAAAAAGGCTGTCGTTATCTTTACCGCCCTTAACCTTGTCGTCGCCTTTGCCGCCCTTAACCTTGTCGTTGCCCCGATCGCCCTTTATTTCATCGTCGTCATCGCCGCCTTCGCAATCATCTTCACCTTTACCACCGTAGATTTTATTTTTTTTGCCACGGTTTCCTTTGATTTGGTCGTTGCCTTGTTTGCCGTATGTCTCCTCGTTATCGCCCGTGGCGACAATTACGTCATCGTTATCAGTACCGATGACGGTTCGACGGCGATCGATGCCGCTGTCATCATTATTTGTGTCGCCGTTAAATTCCGCAATTGGGCTGTTATCAGCAGCACCTGTGTCGGATGCACCGTTAGACTGATTCGGAAATTTGGTCTTAACGCCGTCGGTGTTTTCGGCGAGCGCTTCCTCAATTAACTTGGCTAACTCCTCATCGGAAATTTTAGGGCTGTTTTTGCCTAAATCCCCGACAGGCTTTTGTGTTTCATCTTGAGCCAGAAAAAGTTTTCTCGGGCTTTCTTCTAACAAGTTTTCTTCTGCCATCGTTGATATTTCCCAAAAAAAGGTAAGCTTCTTAGAATCAATTTATCAGCAAACAGGAGGCTGCAGAAGAAAAAAATTTAACTTCATGCTTTCGCCTGCTACAGGAGCTGGTCTCCTGATCTTTACTATTATAGATGCCACTTAAACCGCAAGGTTTTTTTCGCTCTGTTGCGAGTTTTATATTCTGCCATTGCGAACCCAACTTAATTAGTCCGCAACCTACACTGTAATTGCTGCGCCGAAGCTCCGAGCATTTAAGATGTTCTCGGTAATTTCTACAGTAAGCAGCGCCGAAGGACTTCGGATTGTAGATTTTCTACGTAATTTCTACAGTGAATTAGCTGAATTTAAACTCGCAACTGACAACTCGTAAATAACGGCCCAAAACCTGTATCCCCCAAATTTTACCCTTGCTTTTTTTCCGAGCTCGGCTGAGTGCATTGAATTTTTCTAACACTCCCAGCTTTGACAAATCCTTCCCTGACTTAGGATTTGAATCTCTTGACTAAACGACTGTACGCTTCTAATTTTAGTTCCCGATGAGTAATTAGAAATTTAGATAATTCACCCGGGCAAATATTTGTTCTAATTTTTAGTTGCACAATTTTCTCTCGATTCGAGGAAACCTCGCGAACTGAGAAAAAATTTTTTTTTTGGCTCAATACTAAGAGTTTTACCAAAATATATCTATCTGACGAAGGATTGCAAAATTTGCCAAAAAATAGTATAAGCACAGAATCCGTTTTTGGTGACCGTTGCAAGCTCGATCGGCATTTTGAGCGGGAATAACCCACGGCGACCCTGCAAAACCCAGTTGCTTTGTAAAGGATTGGCTACCAAATCCAATAATTATCGGAGAAACCGGCCTGATGAGGTGTAATCCTCTAGATGCCAAAAATGATGGTTGCTTGAGAGTACCGGAATAATTTGATTGCCGTTGTATTGTTGAGAGTTCTTGGCTGCTTACGTTTATTTTTGCTGTTTAACTTTAACTAGATTAAGAGAGTTAAATTAAAAGTTTTCTATATCATAAAAGCGGTAAATTAGCAATAAATTATGAGCAATTATCGGTGATCAACTATCGATTACCGATCGCCACTGAGGTCTTAAGGATGAGGGCGGAGGGCTTACGGATGAGAACCCAGGGCTGACCAATTAATTAATTGACACAAAATCAAGATTACACATGGGGGGTTGGTGGTACAGGATAAGCCGTAAAGACCGATCGACCGATCGCAAAAAAAAATAAAATACTCAACTTTCCCTGCGATATTGCCCTGAAACCGGTTGGCCAGAGCTGAAGTAATTTTAATAAGAACTAGAGATCCGCCTGGTAAAGTGCCTCCAATTTAACTTTACTCAGCAATGAGAAACTCAAGTTCACGACGAATCTAAAGGGGTCTGCGGTAGAGGTGCAAAATGTTAAAGATAGCAAGATTGGAGAAAATTCGGCTTTCACCGAGCCACAGGGCAATCAAAACTAATAAACTGTTATTAAAGTACAACTTTTATATCCTCAAAGTGTTTGAACAAATATATATGACGCCAGCGATCGCCCGATCGGGGGAAGCGCATTCAGAAACTTTGATTAAAAGAGTAAAAAATATGTTGCCGAGTGCTATTGCTAGCCACAAAAACGCAGGCAAATTCAGAATTAAGGCGGGAGGGCGCTAAATCCGTGAGCCAGGAATTTCAACTCTCAGTCACCCCTGTTGGGGACGACGAATATCTAGTGCGGACAGAAAGGGTTGCACCCGGTGTACCCTTAGCCGAACAACAAGTCCGCTGGCCGATCGACGAATGGCTTGCACTGTCTGCTCAACTGATGAACGACCCGCTGGTGGGCTTGCTCCAGGGAAAAGTAGTACAGGGAAGCAATTTGGCTGGTCGAGGCCTCTCCCGTTCGGGAAACAACTCAGCGCCGAATTTAGTAGCCCTGGGGCAACAATTATACAGCGGGCTGTTTCAAGGAAACTTGCGCGATAGCTGGACTTGCGCCCAAGGCATCGCCCAGCACCGCCGAGAAGTGCTGCAACTGCGACTCGGACTCAAAGGCCGGCGCTTGCCACGACTGCCGTGGGAAGTTCTGCACGCCGGCGATCGCCCTTTGGCAACCGGCACCGATGTCGTGTTTTCTCGCTACCAACCAGGTACAAGTTTGTTCAAACAAACCCGGATACTGCCTAGTGGCGGGCCACTAAAAATTTTAATGGCGATCGCCTCTCCGAGCGATCGAGACAGCTTGCAGCTCAAGCGAGAAGTGCTCCACCTGCAACAAGAACTCCAAAACCGCAGCGCTAATCCTCTCAAAAACAGCCCGCATTCCCCGGAAATTCAACTGACTATTCTCGAACAGCCCGATCGAGAACAACTTACCCAAGCCCTAGAACAAGGACACTACCAAGTCCTACACTACGCAGGCCACAGCAACTTAGGTTCCAGAGGTGGCGAACTCTACCTAGTCAGCAGCCGCACCGGCTTAACCGAAACCCTCAGTGGCGACGACTTAGCTGGATTGCTCGTTAACAACGGTATTCAGATGGCCGTGTTCAACTCCTGCCGCGGCGCCTACGGCGACCCCTCAGACCTCGCGGACGACAGCCCGGAACGGAACTTAACCGAAGCTCTAGTGAAGCGGGGCATTCCGGCAGTGCTAGCAATGGCAGAAAGCATCCCCGACGATGTAGCCCTAACTCTGACGCGGTTGTTTTACCGCAACCTCAATCAAGGCTATCCAGTCGATCTCAGCCTGAGCCGGGCCAGAGCTGGGCTAATTTCTGCCTACGGTTCTCACCAGCTATACTGGGCTTTGCCGATTCTCTACCAGCACCCGGACTTTGACGGCTATTTGACCGGCGCCCCAGCCCACAGTGCGACATCCGGTTCTATGGTGCACATAATCGCGCCGGGAACGCAAACGGCGCTCGCGGGTACAGAATGGAAGGCTCCGTCTTCGGTTTCGGCGATCGCCCAATACCCCGCAATCCCAGCCAATCGATCGCATGAGTCAGACAGTTCTGACGCCGAAGTCTGGGAATACTTTCCGGATCAATTAAAAGATCGTAGGGATTGGGTTCACCAGAACGATCGACCCGATGCTACGAATTCACCGAACTCACCGACGGCTTCGCAGTCCTCTATTCCTAATTCTGAGTCTTCGGTGCTCCAAGCAACTCGCGCGGCTGCACCGACTCAAAAACCGTTAAAAAAACCGGGGTTGAAAAAATCTGTGGCCCTAATGCTTTGCTTATTGCCCGTTGCTTTGAGTGGTGGCTTTTTTGGGTGGCGGTACTCGCACCAACGAGGCCCGAAACCTGAAGAGTTACTCCCGGCGGTACGGACTCCCCTGTCGCAAAATTACCTGCAACAACGTCACTAAAAGCGATCGCCCACTGCAATGCTGAATTTAGACCCTCTTGGCCTGGCTCCAAACAGGGTGGGGTTTTTGCTGGCCATTCGTTATAGGCTGCCGCTGGAAAAGTAATCAAAAGTATGCTGCTCGATCGAATTTCCGACTTACACTAATCAACCCGGTTTCTACCCAAAATAAGCAGCAGCGCCACCAAGGATCTAGGAAGAAACAGGGTTTCTCGTTGAGAGAGTATGTCCGGGACCGCTTGATGCAGTATTCGTCAGTCAATTTAAGATTTGAGACTTCGGCTTGAGCCTTTAGTCGAACGATTTGAGATTTTATATTTACTCCACAGATGAATCTGGGAGGTTGAACAAGAGTCTAAAATTTTGATCTCTCCACGACAGGAGTCGGTGGCTTGTCTGCGGTTTTGAGCGGGCTGATACGGCAGCAGGAGCATTCGTCATTCGGCACAAGACAATAAAAGCCAGAGTTGCAACCATTAATAACCTCCTCACCGTCAGCGCGGTTGCTAAATTTCACAATAATTAATTATGGAAGCGGCTGTGAGTTTGACGCGCCGCTCCAGTTGGTGCATAAATTTTGAGAGTCTGGCAGTTTACAGGCTACGAGTGGAAACCAATACATTTCCATCGAAACTCCATGTCGGGAACCGCTGCTAATTTGTAGTGCATCAAACATTTAAGCAGTTGTGCATTTAACTCGGTCTTTTTCAATTCCCCTGTGGAAATAACCTCAAATTCTCTGGCTTGGGGCCGGAGGAGGAAGATTTTCCCGAGTTCCCCCTAGACATCTACGGATTCGTGGCGAAGTGTTAACAGTCGCCAAGCAATCTCGCCCGATCAAAACTATTCCCCTCTTAGTGGCTGCCCGATGTTTCTGCCGCCGCGCCCATTGAGTCGGGTTTTAGCTTAAACCCGTTCACCGAACCGGTGAAATTTCCTTCAATTTTTACCGGATTGCCTTCTCCAGACTGCGTTCTGTGCAAGTTATATGCCCAACACCTTAATAGAAGATTGCTCGTTGGTATTTGGGGTTTTGAGGGGATTTCCAGCCCGAAAAATAGGGTTTATACCATTTTAGATTTTTGATTTTTGATTTTAGATTGAAGAATTGGGAATGACTTATTCCATAAGGGTTTGAAGCTTGCCTACAGTTGGATTATTTGTGTAAACTGGTGCGTGCAAGTAGCTGGCAGGGGCATCGAGAACAAGTGCTGCCTCCCCTTGTTGAGGTAAAAGTTAAGCCCGGCAGGTAAATGCTTTCGGCAGATTTGCAGCGGCCGCGCTCTAGGTATTTCGATTCATGGCTGTCTTGTTTTTACCTTGACCACAGACACAATCGAGGATTGGTGAATACAACGAACAGACTTTAGTGTAAAAAAGTAAAGCATTTAATTTGCGACAATAATTCCCCGCGCGATCGCAAGAGAGGCTTACCCAAGCATTTGGGCCACAAGCAGCAAATTGATCGCCCTTCGAGCATCCTTACTTGCACCCCCGGTCTTGAGGCCGCAGAAATTTATCCAGAATCTTAAATATTGAGAATTATTAGTATTGACAGTGAAACAAAGTTAATCTAATGTGTTGTAATTGATATAAGTAAAGTCCAATAAGCGAGGTACGGTCAATGGCAGAAACAGCTACAGCACCCTTAACAGGAAAAGGTCTGCTTCAAAAAATCAAAGGCAGTGATTTGCCGCGCAGAGAACTTGCAAAGCTTTGCGGCTACTTCACTGTCAGCAAAAGTGGAGAAACCCGGATTAATCTGGCTGAGTTTTACGATGCAGTGTTAGCTGCTAAGGGCATTGAGCTAGAGAAGTCGAAAGCAGACGGACGCGGGCGAGAAGCGAGTTATCGAGCTAGCGTTCACAAGAATGGTTCGATCGTGATCGGGGCAAATTATACCCAAGAAATGGGATTAAAGCCGGGAGACGAGTTTGAAATTAAGCTCGGATACAAGCACATTCGCTTGATTCAGATCGATGTGGACAGACCGGATGTGGATGTGGATGATGAAGAGGAGGATACAGAAGAATAGAGGCGATCGCGATGCAGTCAGCCGATAGCAAGGCGACTGGATTTGGCATTCGCTACATAAGTATTTGCGCGCCACCCTTCGATTGAACTGATGAGCTGTCTTGACTATTTCTATTTTCTCTTGTCCCGCAAAGACTACAGTGCCTCTGAACTTCGCAAAAAGGGGCAAGAGAAAGGTTTTGGCAATGAGGAAATATTGGAGGCGATCGCGCAAATTCAAGACCGCGGCTATCAGTCTGACACTCGCTTGGTGGCAAACTCGATCGCCTCTGCTGCAGGCAAATACGGGAAGTCGGCCATCAAGCGCAAGTGCCTGCAAAAAGGAATTACCAACGATTTGTTCGAGCAAGTCTGGGAAGAAGAAATTGCCGAAAATCAGGACTCCGAAGCAGAAAAACTGGCCGAATTAAAAGGCAAAGTCATGCGGAAATACAAGATCGATACTTGGGGGAAAGCCGATCCGAAAACCAAGGGCAAAGTCTTGAATTACCTGCAATACAGGGGCTTTAATGCCTTTGAAATTTGGCGGCAGTGGCAGGCGGAAGAAGAAGATGAGTAAGTTATAGGACAACCCTCGATCAATGCCGCCCCCAGATAGTCAAGCACAACTGCATTGCTGCCTGGGGGCTAAATTATGAGTTCTGAGTTTTTGTAACTGTATGTCAATCCTCAGCGTTGACTAAATAAGATTCGTACATCTGCCGGTGTCTGGCTAAAAGCTGGAGATATTTCTCGTTGATTTTGGCCAGCATCCATTTCTCTTGAAAAATGGCGGCGGATTCTGCTTTCACCGGATCTGCTTCTAGCGGCAAAATATCTTTTCGAGCAGCGGTTTGCTCTGCAACAGACTTCAGCTTCTGAGGGTTTTGCTGGTATTTTAGACCGCTTTTGTGGTTGGCGTAGCGACGCGATCGAGTATAGCCCATCTGCAAAAACTTGCGGGCCATGTCGGCTCCAACAAAATCTTCGCGATCGAGATACTCTAAAAACAAGGAGTAAATTTGGCTGCTGGACTCCCTGGCAATTTCAGGAGTCTTAAATCTCCAGAAAGGCAGAATTTCTCCTTTGTAGGGTTCCACCAACAGCACACCCTGTTCTCCTTTCCCTACCCGATAAAGTTCCGGGTGCTGTCGAAAGTCGATGTTCTTAAAATCCAAAGAGTAGTCGAACTGCTTCATTGGGCATTTTTGGTTCTATCTGGAACTATAGAAGCCCGCGGTTTACCTTCGTCTGGTTGGGTATAAACCCAGGCCCAAGCAATCAACACAGCTTGAAAAGGCAGCCTGAACCAATACAGTAATTGGTTGTGGGGAATCCCTTCTATGGGAATGTTGTTGACGGCTTGATTGATATTAGCTGGAAACACGGCAATAAACAAGGCAATTAATCCCCATGCCGCCGCCCTGCTCACAGGAGGAACTAACAGCCCAATGCCACCCAAAATCTCGAAAAAACCGCTGATATAAACTAAGGCTTCCGGGTAAGGAAGCTGGGGCGGCACAATTCTGATAAAAGGTGCGGGTACTGCAAAATGCAGCACCCCTACAATACTGATAGCTACTGCGAGGATAACTCGCCAAATTTCTTTTTGACTTTTCATGGGCAATTGGTAATTAATAATTGTTAAATTGCTGCGATAATGCTTGCCAAAATTCGCTATGTGCGATCGAGATGACAATAAAACTGAGACCCAAAAGTTCCAGCTTTCCGGGTTTGTCTACTCTTGCTGGAGGCTGTAACGATTTTATTTCGTAGAAAAATCAGGTTTATGGGTAAGTCTCCGACAAGTTTTCACAGCCCCAAACTGGAGGAAGCGAGAACTGGAATCGAAGGCCTGCGCGTTGACTGCCGACAACAGAGATCGCGCATTTTGATAACAAGATTTTAATGTCTAGTTCCCTGCTGCGGCCTCTATCTTCCGGTAGTAAAACGTGATTTTTGGTTCCGGCTCTGCCTCCGTCAGCCGCCAAACAAGCGGGAGATTTCCTCGATCGACAAATGCGCCACAGCCTAACATTAAATAAATCATCGCGGGAATTGATGAGTGCGATTACTGCTAACTTTGACCGAAAGCATCCAGGATACAAGCCGCCGGATTCATCCGTCCAGAAATAAAAAACCTGTCTCCGATGAAACTTGCCCCCCGAATTTATCCGTGGGGTCAATGCTTCAATTCTTTAATCTTTAATCTTTAATCTTTAATCGATTGACCTTGCCTTGCAGGCGATTCCCTACCCTTCACCGAAGGCACGCGCATTCGGGATAGCATCGGTGGCGCGTACCTTGATTAGACCAAATAATGCGAGTAATTTGTCAATAACTTTTAGAATAATTTAATATTTGCGCTTTTAGAATTATTTGGAGAGGCAATTCGAGAACGCTCTGTAATTAAAATTACCTTCTAAAGTAAGGGTTTTGTCAACTTCCTACAGATGTTAGAATCGAGGAAATTATCGAATTAGCTAAAAAGTCGATCGCCGTAGCAACTTCCAAACCATCCTGCTGGAATTCAAAATTATCACCAACGGCAGGAACTTTTTAGCCGCCACATGATTCAAAAAGATTGAGCCTCCAAGCGCTGTGTCATTTTTATCTACACGCAAGCAATCACCGACGACCATGAACACCTCACTTAACACATCTAAATTAGGCCTAAACCGGATGCTGCGGCAATCGTTGTTTGCAGGAATCATTTCCGCCGCAGCTTTGGCTAGCGGATGGGCGCCCGGTTTGTACACACAATCCCCAAACCTCGTTTTCGGAGCTGCCGCCCAAGCTCAAGAGATTAGCAGCGAGGAAATTACTAGCTACGCTCGCGCTGTGTTGGCAATAGAACCTAGACGGGTGGAAGCTTTTAACGAAATTAAAGGAATGGCTGGGGGATCGGTTCCCAGAGTCGTGTGCAACGAAACTCAGCAAATTAATAGGTTGTCTGGAAGTGTTCGCGGCATCGCAGTGAATTACTGCCAACAAGCTAAAAAAGTTATCGAAACTAATGGTTTGACAGTTAGTCGCTTCAACCAGCTCACTTTGCTCCAGCAAGCGAATCCGGCAGTCAAACAGCAAATTCAAGCCGAGCTGCTGCGACTGCAACAAGCGGGCAATCAATAAGCGCAGGGTTTGAGTCTTTCTTCCTCTCCCGTTCTATTAGACTTCTCCATAAAAGCTTGTTCAGGGCAGGCAGGATGCCTAACCGCTACCTCCCCCCAACAATATATATATTGGAGATTTAAATTGTTCGAGTTCCTAGACGGTAGGCAAAATTTTTTGAAAAAAAAGCGATCGTCTGTGATCAAGTGCTTGACAAAATAACATAAATTTGGTATTAGGACCAGAACGGGAGCGGTCAGAGAGATAAATATTTTTCAACTTGCTCTAAATCGGAATGAGATATAGCGAGCGGTAACACGATTAAGACGTTTTTAATTTCTCAAACATGAGCTGAAGATTGGAACTTCTGTCTTCCTTCTTCCTTCGGCTATAAAAAAGATATTTCTCAAAAACTTAACTTCAAGTGAAGTGCTCTGAGGAATAGCATAGAAAAATGCTAACATTCACAAAACATTTGCCTGCAAATCCCGATGCTATTGTCAGCTTTACTTTACAAATGACATCGGACGATCGCACTCGCAGTCGCCACCGATTCGAGACAGAGACGGGGGAAAAGCTGCACCTGAGTTTGCCCAGAGGTACGGTACTGCGCGATCGAGATTTATTGCAGTCGGAAGACGGTAGCTGTTTGGTACTGGTAAGTGCAAAACCCGAACCGGTGCTGACAGCGCGGGCATCAAGTGCGCTGCGACTGATGCGGGCGGCTTATCATTTAGGAAACCGTCACGTAGCTTTAGAAATTGCCGATAATTATTTAAGGCTTTCTCCCGACTCTGTGTTGCAGGGAATGCTAGAAAAAATGGGTTTGGAAGTAATAGAGGAAATTGTGCCGTTTCAGCCAGAAATGGGCGCTTACGGGCACAGCCATTAGGAATGGGGAATGGGGCATTGGGCATTGGGCATTGTAACCAACAAATAACAGTCAACAGTCAACAGTCAACAGTGAACAATCAACTTTTATGTTTGTTGCAGTTAGCTTTTGCACCTGTGGGAGCTTATAGTTATTCTGAGGGAATCGAAAGCCTAGTAGAAACCGGTGCGATCGACAGCGAGATTACTTTGAGGAATTGGTTAGAAAATTCGTTGCAATTCGGGGCGGTGCGAGTAGAAGCCGCTGTGCTGGTAAGGGCTTTGAGGGCGGCACAGATAGGGGATTTGACGGCTTTGAGTTACTGGAATGCTTGGGCGACTGCTGCTAAGGAAACAGAAGAGTTGCGGTTGCAAAGTTGGCAAATGGGGCGGACTTTGGTCAGGTTGCTGCGGGATTTGCGATCACCCGTTTCTTCTGGGTTAAGAACAATTGTAAAAGAATTCGTGGAATCTGGCAGCAATCAGTGCAATTTTGCGATCGGCTTTGGCATTGCCGCCGCCAGTTGGCAGATTGAAGAGGAAGCGGCCGTGTTAGGATATTTGTACAGTTGGGCTGCAAATTTGGCGAGTGCGGGCGTGAAACTGATTCCCCTCGGTCAAACAGCCGGCCAGCAGTTGCTGTTAGATTTGCAGTCTCAAATTAGCTGTACGGCGCAAGAAGTTTTAAAATTAGAAGATGATGATATTGCTAGTTGCAGTTGGGGATTAGGACTGGCTAGCATGGCGCACGAAACTCAGTACACTCGGTTGTTTCGGAGTTGAAAATCAGAAAATCTAAAATCTAAAATCTAAAATCTAAAATCGCTATGGGTGCTTTTCGTGTAGGAATTGCTGGCCCGGTTGGTTCGGGGAAAACTGCTTTACTTGATGCTTTGTGCAAGGCGCTGCGGCAGCAGTACCAGATTGCTGTAGTTACTAATGATATCTATACTCAGGAAGATGCACAGTTTTTGGTTCGGAGTCAAGCTTTAGAGAGGGATCGCATTTTGGGCGTAGAAACGGGAGGCTGTCCCCACACAGCCATCCGCGAAGATGCTTCCATTAACTTAGTAGCTATAGAAGAGTTAGAGCAAAAATTCACTGATTTAGATTTAGTGTTTGTCGAAAGCGGCGGCGATAACTTGGCTGCAACTTTTAGCCCGGAGTTAGTAGATTTAACAATTTACGTAATCGATGTCGCTGCGGGCGATAAAATTCCGCGCAAAGGCGGGCCAGGAATTACTAAGTCTGATATGTTGGTAATTAATAAAACAGACCTCGCACCTTATGTAGGAGCAGATTTAGGCGTGATGGAACGAGACGCTAAAAAAATGCGAGGCGAGAAACCTTTTGTTTTTACTAACTTGAAGACCAAAGAAGGATTAGAATCAGTAGTTAAATTCATCCACTTCCATATCGTGTAAAACATCAGTCTTCATCAGCGTTCATCTGCGTTTATCTGCCTTCATCTGCGGTTAAAACTCCTAAAAAATATCACCTCACAACCAATTGCCTGACCAAATTTGCCAAACGTTCTGTACTGTCTCTCACTGCTAATTCAGAAGCAGCTTGAGACATTTTTTCCAAATAGTCGGAATCTCTTAACAAATACAGCACCTTGCTTTGCAACACATCTACTGTCAGTTCGCTTTGACGGAATACCACGGCGGCCCCGGCTTTAGCAAATACCTCGGCATTAAATCTTTGGTGGTCGTCAGCGGCGTGAGGAAAAGGAATTAAAATAGAAGGTACTCCCGTCACTGCTAATTCTGTTAGAGCACTCGCGCCCGATCGACTAATTGCTAAATTTGCTCGCTGCAACAAACTCGCCACATTGTCGTAAAATGGCATTGACAAATATTGCTCGTGTTTCAAACTTTCAGCATCCGGGTCATTATTTCCGGTGAGGTGAACTACCCAAGCACCGGCATCAAACCAAGCCCGAGCACACTGGCGCACTAACTGATTGATGGCGACAGCACCTTGAGACCCGCCCATAACTAAAATTACAGGTACACTGTCAGGAATTGGCAAATTTAGAGGTTGGCGAGTCAGGAATTGCGATCGCACCGGTGTACCAGCAACCACGGTTTTCGCGCGGGGTAAATGCTGGGCTGCAGCTTCAAATCCGATCGCCACAGCAGTGCACAAAGGACTAAACCAGCGCGTCACCTTCCCCGGAATTGCATTAGATTCATGGAGAATCACTGGCAAACCCAAAGAACGGGCCGCCAGAATTGCAGGTGCTGCGATGTAACCGCCGGTAGTAAAAACTCCCTGAAAATTTCCCGCTTTGAGCAACTTCCGCACCTGAAGGATCGAGCCGGCGAGTCCGCCCAAAATTCGCACTGTACCGAGTCCAAATCGCTGCTGAAAGCCTTCAACGGCGATCGTGTGGAGGGGGTAAAGGGATGAAACTAACTCGGTTTCCATGCGGTCTGGGACTCCCAGCCATTCTATCTGACAGTCGTTCAACTGCCCAGCGGTGGCGATCGCCGGAAATAAATGTCCACCAGTGCCGCTAGCTGCGACCAACAACCGGAGGGGGGCTTTTGTCAAGGTTTTTGTTTCTTTTACAAGTACAAGTTCCACAGGTCGATCAATTTTATATTTGAGGTTTTAGATTATTATGCTTATTATTCCGGCAGTTTCAGCCAATTTTCAATCAGCCATCTAAAATTAGATTGTGCCGTGTCCGTCCTTCCGTTGTCAGTTTTCGTTGCAGGCGAACAGTTGCCCGCGCCACGACTCCTGACAAATAACCAAATTATCACCTAATGCGTAATTTTTTGAATTTAGTGCCAAGTGCATCTCAGTATTTTTCCAGCCGTCGGGTGGAAAAAGCCGATCAGGCGATCGTTTTTGGCTTTAACTGCGGGCAGTCGATCGCTCAAATGTTGTTATGTTTAACAGTGGTAAGTGCTGGCGTGCTGCATCCTAGTGCGGCAAGAGCGATCGGTGCGATCGCGGCGACTCCCCAAACGATCGCCCAAACCCCTGCAAATGCGCCGGCCCCACTCACAAAACTGCTAACAGAAATTGACGCAGCGGCCAACCGGCGCGATGTCAAAGCAGTCATGGCATTTTACAGCCAGAATTTCACTCATTCTGACGGCTTAAACAGCCAAAGCATGGAAAAAGCCCTCACCCAACTCTGGGATCGATATCCGAGTTTAAATTACCGCACCGAGATCAAATCTTGGAAAACCGAAGGTAGCGCGATTCTCGCAGAAACCATAACTACAATTGCCGGCACTCAAAAAAAGGATGGCAGAGAATTAACTCTCAAAGCTACCATCCGTTCCCAGCAGCGCTTTGAAGGTGAAAAAATAGTTAGTCAAGAGATTTTAGCAGAACAAACTGAGCTTAGTTCTGGCAAAAATCCTCCCACAATTCAAGTGAATTTTCCGGATCAAGTTAAGGTGGGCGAAGAGTACCATTTTGATGCCATTGTGCGAGAGCCGATCGGCGATGATATTTTAATAGGGACTGTTTTGGAGGAACCCATTACCGAAAAAACCTTTTTTAATCCCTCAGAAGTCGAGCTGGAGTTGCTAAATTCCGGGGGAATTTTTAAAGTAGGTAAAGCTCCGGCTACGCCCGAAAATCGGTGGGTTTCAGCAGTTTTGATGCGACAAGGCGGAATTGCAACGGTTAGTGTGCGATTGCGGGTTGTCAAGTAATAAAATAGGTGTTATCGGTTATTTGGGTAATTTCTGTAGTGGCGGTTTAAGTAAAATCTCTCATACAAAAGAGAGAACCAACTAAACCTGCCTCTACAAGAATTATGGTTAATTGACCCGACTTAATCTTATACCAAGTAAAAAAAAATCCTCTTTTCTATTCCTTCTTATTATTAAAAATGATTTCTCTCCAAAATCAAATTGTTTTCATTACAGGTGCGAGTAGCGGTATCGGAGCAGCCTGTGCGAAGATATTCGCCAAAGGTGGAGCCAAACTAATTTTAGCAGCCCGCCGCCTTGAAAAGCTCGATCGACTGGCCAACGAACTTCTAGAAACAAAATCCATCGCGTCGGCGAACGAGATTTATTTGCTAGAATTGGACGTGCGCGATCGCCCCCAAGTCGAAGCGGCGATAACGGCGCTTCCCGATGCCTGGAAAAGCATCGATATTCTGATTAACAATGCTGGATTGAGCCGTGGTTTAGACAAACTCCACGAAGGCAACTTTCAAGATTGGGAAGAAATGATTGATACCAATGTTAAAGGCTTGCTTTACATGACTCGCGCGATCGTGCCGGGAATGGTAAGCCGAGGCCGCGGCCACGTAGTGAATATCGGGTCAATAGCAGGCCGCCAAACTTATCCGAAAGGTAATGTTTATTGCGCTTCCAAAGCAGCAGTGAGAGCTATTTCCGAAGGGTTGAAACAAGACCTTTTGGGAACACCAGTGCGGGTGACGGAAATAGAACCTGGTTTGGTGGAAACAGAATTTAGCAATGTCCGGTTTCACGGCGATTCAGAAAAAGCAAAAAATGTCTATCAAGGATTGACACCTCTCACGGCAGACGATGTAGCCGATGTCGTGTATTTTTGCGCGACGCGATCGCCCCACGTCAATATTAGCGAAATTTTGTTAGTTCCGACAGACCAAGCTAGTGCAACTCTGGTTCACCGAAAATAGTTTTGAGTTTTTAGTGCTAAGTGTCCGGATTGCGCTGGAATTCTCAGGAAGCTTAATTGGTAGATGCACCCTGATTAATTAACTCCCGACCAATTTTGGCCGGTTTTTTTTTTGATCTGGCACCCTTAGCCACACATTCTCCAAAATTTTGCCAAAGTGTCCTGAAAGAGGTGCTGTGAGACGGGAGATTAGATTAGTAGATGCACCCTGATTAATTAACTCCCGACCAATTTTGGCCGGGTTTTTTTTGTCGATCGCACGCCCTCGCCACAAATTGTCCTAAATTCTGCAAAAGTGTCCTGAAAGAGGTGCTGTGAGGCGGGAGACTAAATTAGTAGATGCACCCTGATTAATTAACTCCCGACCAATTTTGGTTTGGGTTTTTTTTTTGCGGTATCGAGGGTGATGCTGAATAAAGTTTGAGGTTGTCCGGATTGCGCCTCGAATTTTCAGGAAACTTAATTGGTAGATGCACCCTGATTAATTAACTCCCGACCAATTTTGGTTTGGGGTTTTTTTTGCGGTATCGAGGGTGATGCTGAAAAAGTTTGAGGTTGTCCGGATTGCGCTGGAATTCTCAGGAAGCTTAATTGGTAGATGCACCCTGATTAATTAACTCCCGACCAATTTTGGCCGGGTTTTTTTTGGATCTCGCACCCCAAACCACAAATTTTCCCCAATTTTCCCAAACTGTCCGGAACAGGTGCACCTCGAACCGGAGACTAAATTAGTAGATGCACCCTGATTAATTAACTCCCGACCAATTTTGGCCGGGTTTTTTTTT
>NZ_JAUBPS010000029.1:0-5450 GCF_036700865.1 Microcoleus sp. S13C4 | reverse complement strand
ACCTCGAACCGGAGACTAAATTAGTAGATGCACCCTGATTAATTAACTCCCGACCAATTTTGGCCGGGTTTTTTTTTCGTATTGCAGCCAAAACAGCAAAATTTCAATAAGTCAAGAATTATCCGCGTTAATCTGGGTGCATCTGCAGTTAAAAATCAAATTGATCCCGAACATCATGCTAGCCACTGGAAAGTAAATAAAGATGCACCCTGATTAATAAACCCCAGCCAATTAAGGCCGGGGTTTTTTTTAGCTCAAAAGCTGGATTAACCTATTAGGCTAAATCGCATCAAAAGACTGCACCTCAAGAACCGGGCCGATCATAGCAAAAGTCATCACATCCTTGCGGACTTCACCTTTAACACTGACTTTCAAACCAGCTTTTTTCAAATCAGAAGGAGCATCCTTAAGTTCGTAAGTTTCCCCATCTTCGCCGACCAAAGCCCAAGTACCGGGACCCAATCCTTTGCGTTCAATTACACCTTTGACAGTAATACTCATGCCGATCGCACCTCTGTTTTAATTGCTAAACGTGCTAATCCAAAACACAGTAAAGCATTGACAATCAAAAATGTTTGTGATACCAAACCTGTGCCCAATCCCCAGACTGCGGGAGACACAAAAGCATTCACCGCTAAACTGCTAGCAAAGCCGATCGAAATTGCGATCGCGATCCACTTCCACTGTTGATGTCCCAACAGCAAAGCAATCAAAATCCCAGGAATCAAAACGCTAGCAAAAAAGGGATTCAGCATACTGCTGCCATTGATTGCACCGCCGAGTTCGGGAATAGAACTGCCCATCACCCGCATCGGCCACTGCGGTAAGTCAAATACAAACAAGTTCCGCAGGAAAAAGAACCCAGAACTACCAGCCATCAAGCCGCCGGAAAAGCCCCAAGTCCACTGGAACGGAAAATAATTCCGCATAAAGAAAGCCAGCAGGTAAGAACCCAGCACCATTGCAATTTTAGGCAACAGGGCGACTGCACCGCCGTCAATCCAAAAGCGGGGACTGAGATAGCCGTTGTCGCGCAGCCAGCGGAAGAAATCGCGGAAGTTGATTTGTCCGCGCTGGGCTAGCTGAACTGCTGCGGCTGCGTCTAGGTGTCCCGAACCAAAATGGTTTAACGGATCTTCAGTCACAGTTCGCGAGGACTGCAAGAGTACGCTGCGAATTTCGTCTGGTTCTGTGATACCGGAGGCCTTGACAAGGGCTGCAACGGCGGCAACGTGGGGAGAAGCCATGCTAGTGCCTTGGTAGCCTTCAAAGACTTCGGCGCCGGTTTCCGGGTCGATCGTACTTTGCAGGATTTTGCCCATTTCAGAACCGCCGGGGGCTGCAATGTCAACCCCTGCGCCGAAATTGGAGTAAGGGGCTTTTTCGTCGTCGGGGCCGAGGGCGGAAACGCCGATGACGTGGGGATAGCGGGCGGGATAGGAAGCGGAACTGTCGCCGGAGTTGCCGGCGGCTGCGATGATGACAACGCCTTTAGAGTGGGCGTAGTCGATCGCCTCTTCCATTAACTGACTTTCGCCACCGCCACCTAAACTCATGTTGATGACATCTGCGCCGTTGTCAGCAGCAAATTTGATCGCTTCGGCGATGTCAGAAACCGTGCCACCACCGCTGCCGCCTAACACTTTTAGCGGCATTAAAGCTGCTTCGTAGGCAATGCCTGCAACGCCGTAATTGTTGTTAGTTGATTGGGCGACTGTACCGGCGACGTGAGTACCGTGGCCATTGTCATCGTAGGCTTCGGCGCGATCGTTTACAAAGTCGTAGCCCGGTACAAATTTGGTTTCTTTTAAGTCAGCGACGGGAGTAATACCCGTGTCAATTATCGCTACTGTTGTGCCGCTGCCTTTGGTTTCGTTCCAGGCAGATTCTACGTTGATACTGCGGAGATTCCACTGCTTGGTATACATGGGGTCGTTTGGAATCTCGAAAGTCCTGTAGACGTAGTTCGGTTCAATGTATTCGGTATCTTTAGCCAAATTTGATTTTCTCAGGGCGTTTAGCAAAGTGCGATCGCCCTTAACTACATATACATTGTCGCCCGCGGAGAATTCGCTGTTGAGTTGCGGTGCGATTTGGTACTGTTGGGCGATCGCATTTACTTCTTTCGCAATCTCAGCAGCACCCAAATCTTCGCGGAAATCCAGCACAATCGAGTCGTAAGTGCCTTGAGTAGCAAGTCCTGGGAAATTAGAAATCGCCCAGCCGAGCCCGATTAAAAATAAGCACAGAAGGAAAAACTTTTTCATGGCCGATCGTCCGTTTAGGGAAGGCTTGTTCACCACAATAACCCAATTTTCACCGCCAGCGCCAGTTTTCCTTGCTGCGACTTGTGGGGATCTCGCACGCGGGCGTTTGGTATTTTTCGGCGGTGGCTGTTGCTCAATCAAAAATTGCTCTAATTTCTAGTTTAAATTGCAGAGCAAGTTTTACGACTTCAATTAATTGTATCATTAGAGAAGATGAGAAACAGAACCTGGACTATTTTCAACAAGGGTATTGCATGGAAAGAGGTTTAATGTGGCTGCCGCTGCTGGCAATCTTTATCGGGCTGGCTTGGGCTGGATGGAACGAGTATCAAAAGCTGGAAGCGTATCGCGTCTGGGCAGAACAATTCGCTAAAGCCAAGTACGATATTTATGCTGTACTCGGTCAGCAAGAAGACAGTTTAACTTGGGGAAAACCTACTCGCAGCGGGCCTGTGAATTTGCAAACTTTTTCTTTAAAAGACGTGCAGTCGCTGCGGTTGTTAGTCAACTCTCAGGCAGTTGATTTAGAGTCGCCCCCAAGTTCTGGAAGTCCAATAGCCCTCGAATTTTTGTTGAAAGATGCTGCTGCGGTGCAGGTTCCTTTTACAGAAATTCCTCTAGCGACTAAATGGGGAAAACACTTGCAGCAAGAATTGCAGCGCTTTAGGTAAAAGCAGTCTCCGGCGGGGCAGCGTATCAGATATAAATTCGGCTACTTGAAGTTACAAAAGTCTGTAAAACTGGTAGTAGAAATAGAACTTACGCAACAAATCCTTTGAACTGCCATCTATAGGGGTAAAGTACCCACGGATCACCCGGAGGACATGAGTTCTTGCAGTAAGTAGTAGGAGTAGTGTCCCCGTGCCTAGCCCGCTCGTGTTCCGTGCGTACCTTACAGTTAAAGTTATTGACCAGCGCGTCCTAAAACAGCTAAATTGCCAGCCCCCCAATCTGCGGAATGCAAACACAAGAATTTTTACAGCGCTATCAACAGGGAGAGCGCAACTTTGGTCACATTGACCTCAGCGGCGCTAGTTTAAGCGGTGTTAACCTGCGAGATATAGATCTCACTGGTGCTAACTTGACCGGTGCTAATTTGAGCTGGTCTTTTTTGAGCAATGCCAAGTTGATAGGGGCTTGTTTGCGCCGCGCGGATCTCCGCAGTGCGGGGCTAGCTGGGGCGAATCTGAGCGGGGCAAATTTGAGCGGGGCAAATCTTGCTAAAGCGGATTTGCGCCTTGCTTGTTTGGAAGCAGCAGAACTCAATTGGGCCGCGTTCCCCGAAGCGGATTTGGGCGGTGCTAATCTTCAAGGAGTTAAATCTGACCAGATTAATTTTGCCGGGGCTAAACTCGACGGCGCGAAGTTGATGGCGGCGGAATTGATGGAGGCGAATCTCAACCGCGCCAGTCTTGTTGGTGCTAATTTAACGGGTGCTAATTTGCGGGAAGCGCATTTGGTGGAAGCGAATTTGCGATCGGCAATTTTAATCGGTGTAAATTTGATTGAATCTGATTTGAATGGCGCTCAAATGCGATCGGCAAATCTGACAGGCGCTGACTTGCACCGAGCTGTGCTGGCGGGGGCAGATTTGACTGAGGCGGTGCTGGATAACGCTGATTTGAGTCGAGCTAATCTGGCGGGTTCTTATTTATTGAAAGCGAGTTTTAAGAAGGCACTTTTGCTGCGAGCTAACCTGCAAGGAGTGTATTTACTGCGAGCTGATTTGAGCGAAGCTAATTTGCGTAATGCTGATTTGCAAAAAGCTGATTTGAGCGGCGCTTATTTGATGGATGCGATGTTAGGTGAGGCGGATTTAAGAGAAGCTTGTTTGATTGAGTGCCGTTTGATTCGGACGAATTTGGAGGGGGCGCAGCTTACGGGCTGCTGCATTCAAAATTGGCAAGTTCAAGATGTCGATCTGTCGAAAGTTGACTGTCGCTATGTTTTTACTCAGTTTGATTATACTGCGAAAGTTGCGGCAAATCGCTTGCCGATCGATCGCGATTTTGAGTCTGGGGAATTGGGGCGGCAGCATCAAGAGGAAAGTTCGATTGTGGAGGTGTGTTTTGCTGAACCTCCTAATTGGGAGGCTTTGGTTTTTACGGTGCGTCGGGTGGAGTTGGAAAGCCGCGAACTCAAGTTGAACGTTCAATTTTTTGAGTCTGCTGGAGAACAACATTTACTGCGGCTGAGCGCGAACCGTTTGGTAAATGGCAAGATTTTGGGCGATCGTATATTGGCGCTTTATCCAGATATGTTGGAAAAGGTTTTAGCCAAGGGCGCTGAAATTTTAGGTTTGCTTGGCTTGGTTGTTCCTAGTAACAGTGCAGAGTCGGCGGAGCCGGGTCAAAAGGAAGTATTGCTCAGAAGACAGGAAATCTACCAGCGAATGGTGCGTCAAATTTCGTTTATTTTGATGTCTCAGACGCCGGATAAATTCTCCGAAAGCGTGCAGCGGCTGTTGGATTATTTGAAGCAGCAAGGTATCCCGACAGAGCAGATTCAAAAGAAAGTCATCAGTCAGGCGATCGTGCAGCGGGCGAAGCAAGACCCGGCTTTTCGGGAACAGTTGCTCGCGTGGGAGAAAAGGGCGTCCGATCGCGTTCGCTGTTCGATGATGGGGGAAGCGGTGCGGTATGCAATTACCCTTTTGATCGATTATTAACAGTTAATTGTGAACACTTGAAGCCGGAGAGTGTTTCATACCCGCACTTGCTCTTCTGCGTCGGAAACTGCAAGCCTGGTGCAGCGGGCAAAGCAAGACCCCGGTTTTCGGGAACAGTTGCTCAGGTGGGAGAAAAGGGCTTCGGAGTGCGATCGATCGCTGTTCGGTAATGGGGGAAGCGGTGCGGTTTGCGATCGGTCTTTTATCGATCTGTTCGATCCGGAGTGGGGACGCTTTCTGGGTAGTAACCCGTACTTGCTGGGATCGGTAAACTATAAACAGGCTGTTTCGGTAGGCGCTAAAGTTTAAATTAGGCGATCGCCTTTCTCATTCAGATGTGCATAGACGCTTTCATCTCAGAGTGTAGAGGAGTGAGAGGCCCAGATCAATGACCGCGTAGCTCATCTATATGGGCTGACGGCTAACGAAATGAATCTTATTACTGTAGTTTAGACTAAAAAATGATTGCAGCCAAAAGTAGCTGCCTTTGAATATCCGGCAAGCTGTTACTCAAA
>NZ_JAUBPS010000177.1:0-1068 GCF_036700865.1 Microcoleus sp. S13C4 | reverse complement strand
TCTATAACTGGATGGGATTACATTTTGTCAGCCCTAGCTACTGTTGCATGATTTTTGAAAATTGGTATAAAAATCGGGCTTTTCAGATTTAACTGGCAGACATAAACCGGATTTATAAGCGGTGCTAAATGTTAGTAGCGACAGGATTTTTCATCATATAACGTTATTATAAAATTAAAACAAATGTCAATTTCTCCCTATGCTTTTCCATAAACTTCAGCAACTCGTGCATCGTAAAATTAGAGCCCAAAAGTTAGGGATTACCTTTAACAGAGTTGCTAGCTTTCAATTGCCAGAACAATTAATTGTGCAAGGAAAACTCCATCCAGTAAACGTGCCTTCAGAGAAAGGCATGGACGGAGAATTTATAGAAGTGCTTTTAGACGACTGCTACGGAGTCGAGCAATTATCTGAATCACTGACGACAATTATTGATATTGGAGCCAATGTCGGGTTATTTCCGATTGCGGCGAGGAACAGGTTTCCCCAGGCGGTGATTCACGCCTACGAAGCTAATCCCTACCTAGAAAATTATCTCAAACATCAATCTCAAATCGCAAATTTTACATATTTTATGGAAGCAGTAGGAGGCCGAGATGGTAAAGTAGTCCTCGACATTCGGGAAGTTTCGGGAAAAACCCGATCGACAGTTAGCGAAAGTGGTGAAATACCAATGGTATCATTTCGCAGGGCGATCGAGCGAATAGGCGGTAGGGTCGATTTAGCCAAAGTAGACTGCGAAGGTGCAGAATGGCTGTTATTTGAAGATCGAGATACTTGGCAACTTGTGCAAAACCTTTCTTTAGAATATCACTTGTGGTTGGGTCACACTCACGCGGAAACCCGACAAATTATTGAAAACTTAGGATTTCGGATCGGAAAGCAAATACCAATCGATAAATGGTACGGCTTAATTTTAGCATCCCGAACCTGCAACCCTCAAGGATATAGCAGATGTTGAAGAAGGAAGTTCGGCAACGGATTCGCTTTCTTCTTATACCATTTTGCCAAATAAGTGCTACAATGTCAGGTCAGAAAATTAAGGGATTTTTTATGAAGGTCAACTAT
>NZ_JAUBPS010000028.1:0-79345 GCF_036700865.1 Microcoleus sp. S13C4 | reverse complement strand
ATTGTTCGTAATTCATATTATTAATCTAATTTTTTCTTTTATTTTACCTAGAACGAGCGCACTTTCGCAAGAGGTCTCTTGAAGAGGTATTGGCCCAATGCTATGCGGATGCAGCAGAACAAGCAAGCGCTGAAACTGGATTGCTTGTAGAGACGTTTCCGAAATTATGTATCTACAGTGCTGTCGAGGTTCTAAATTCAGAATTGTTGCCAGATTTTCTGCCAGATGAGATGATTCAAGGGTAGTATGACAAAAAACTCGATCGCCTCCTGGTAATTGACATTAAATGCACCTGCTAGCAAAAAATCTCTCCCAGCAGGCGGGCTCAGCGAAATTATAAAAAAAAAGTATTTATCCTCTTGACATTTACAAAAAATAATGATATCTCAATATATTGTGAAACTCGTACTTTTCCCTAGCATCAACTCCAAACCCGGGTAAGTTTTCAAGAATCTGCCTTAAATATCAGTGGTAAGCTATCTGAATTATTATTGAAATGCAAAACGACACAATAGTAGCAGTACCGCTAACATCAAATTATGTCTGACTCTCCTCAATCCCAAATCTCCCCAGAAGCTGCACCGGAAAGTGCTGCTACCGACAACCGCAGTGCCAAAACTAGGCAACTGTTGGGAATGAAAGGGGCCGCTAGCGGGGAAACTTCCATCTGGAAGATTCGCTTGCAATTGATGAAACCGATTACCTGGATTCCCCTAATTTGGGGCGTGGTGTGCGGGGCGGCGTCTTCTGGAAACTATGTTTGGAACCTAGAGAATTTCTTGATCGCAGCAGCTTGTATGTTGATGTCAGGGCCGTTGCTGGCAGGGTACACTCAAACTTTGAACGATTTTTACGATCGCGACATCGACGCCATTAACGAACCCTACCGTCCGATTCCCTCCGGGATTATCTCGATTCCCCAAGTAGTAACGCAAATTTTGGTATTATTAGCCGCTGGCATTGGGGTGGCTTATGCTCTAGACTTGTGGGCGGGTCATGAATTCCCGATAATGACTGTTTTGACTCTCGGCGGCGCGTTTTTAGCTTACATCTACTCTGCGCCTCCGCTGAAACTCAAGCAGAATGGTTGGTTGGGAAATTATGCCCTGGGTGCTAGCTACATTGCCCTGCCTTGGTGGGCGGGTCAAGCTTTGTTTGGTACACTAGATCCCACCATTATGCTCTTGACCCTGTTTTACAGTTTGGCTGGGCTGGGGATTGCGATCGTCAACGATTTCAAAAGTGTTGAAGGCGATCGACAATTAGGGTTAAAATCTTTGCCAGTGATGTTTGGCATCAGCACCGCAGCTTGGATTTGCGTGTTGATGATCGACATCTTTCAAGCTGGGATTGCAGGCTACCTGATCAGCATCCACCAAAACCTTTACGCTGTCATTCTGCTGCTGCTGATAATTCCCCAAATTACTTTTCAGGATATGTACTTTTTGCGTAATCCTCTTGAAAATGATGTTAAATATCAGGCAAGTGCTCAGCCTTTCCTGGTTTTGGGTATGCTGGTAGCAGCCTTGGCACTGGGTCATGCGAGTTAAGCAGAGTTTTGAGGTTTGAGTTAAAAAATTTTGAATTCAAAAAACCTAATTCACGTCTCAAAAAAATACCAAGCTCTGCAGCGTTAAGAAAAGTTTTGAATTTTGAGTTGTGAATTAAAAAGTTTTTAATTCAAAAAATCTAATTCAAGGCAGCGTATTATTCAAAAAAAAATGTCGAATTAAAAATTAAGAATTTAAGAAAGCTAGCTTTTTTAATTTTTAATTTTTAATCGGACTTGATGAGGTTTGAAGGTCAGAACGTGGCAGAATTTTTCTCAAATATCAAAGATACATTGAGCAAAGTCACTAACGCAATAAGCGGTAATTCCGATCGAGAACCGCCGAAGGCTGCGAAGGGTAATAAGCTCAACTCGCCGGAATCCGAGGCGGAATTTTATACAGGGACAAGGGATGAGCGAGGAGAGTATGTGGTATCAGAAGATGCTGCGCCTCTAGAAGACTCAGAATATTTAGACTCAGAATATTTAGAGCCAGAATACGCTCGATATCCAATAGTCAAGCGCGATTGGGAAGGGTTGAAGCGGTTAATTGCTTGGTTGGAAATTGAACCTCAAGTTACCAGCTTGCAAACCCAGGGAAAAAAATTGTTGCGACCGGGATTAAGTTTGCTGGGAACTCAATCACCCCAAAAATCAGAGAGTAGCAAATTTCCGGAAAATAGCCAATTGCAGGACACCCAACTGCCGATAAATACGCCACTACAGGAAAATAGCGCACCGCAGGAAAATACTAAAAAACGTATCCCCCGCCGTCCTAGATTTTGGATAAGTTTAGGTGTGGTCAGTATAGGAGGGGGCGCTTTAATCTACGGTTTATGGATTTTGTACACCTTAGACAAAGGTTTGCCCGATGTTAACGATTTGTCTGCCTTTAACCGCGACGGCACGCTGACAATTAAGGCAGCAGATAATACGATTTTGTTGCAGTCGGGGCCTGCAACTAGAGATAAACTGAAACTTAAAGAAATTCCTGAACAGTTGGTTAAAGGTTTTATTGCCATAGAAGACCGCCGTTTTTACAAACATCGCGGGGTGGATTATCAAGGTATTGTGCGCTCCATTGTTTCTAATTTGATAGAAAGAGATTTAGTGCAGGGTGGCAGTACAATTACGCAGCAATTGGCTCGTGTTGTTTTTCTCAATCAGGAAAGAAGTATTAGGCGGAAAGTCCGGGAAGCTCTTTTAGCTCAGAAAATAGAGCGAGAGTTGAGTAAAGACCAAGTTTTAGAACGATATTTAAATCTAGTTTATTTGGGTTCGGATGCTTACGGTGTGGCAGATGCGGCGTGGGTTTTCTTTAGCAAAACAGTCGATAAATTAACTTTGGCAGAAATGGCAACTTTGGCGGGTTTGCCGCCGGCACCGAGCGAATATTCGCCTTTGGTTAATCCGGATATGGCTAAGAAACGCCGCAATCTTGTGCTGCAACAAATGCAGGAAGCGAAGGTAATTACAGAGGGTGAGGCGAAGGAGGCGATGGCGGAACCTATGGTGGTTAAACCAAGTCCGCCGAAGCGATTTAAAGTAGTCGCGCCTTATTTTGCTAGTTACATTCGGAAGGAATTGCCGCGCTATGTTTCTAAGGATGCTTTGGAAGCTGGCGGTTTGACTGTCGAGACGACGGTGGATTTGAAGTGGCAGAAAATAGCGGAAAAGGTGGTTAAAAATGCGATCGAAGTTGATGGCCGCAGTCAGGGTTTTGAACAGGCGGCTTTAGTTTCTATGGACACTAAGACTGGGGAAGTTAAGGCGCTGGTGGGTGGCGGAAATTTTAAGGAAAGTCAGTTTAACCGTGCTACGCAGGCTTTGCGACAGCCCGGATCAACGTTTAAAGGGTTGGTTTATGCAGCAGCGATGGCGGCTGGTTTTTCTCCCTATGACAGTTACGAAGACGAACCAATTATTATCGACGGCTATCAACCGAATAATTATGGCAAAAAATTTAGCGGTTGGCGATCGATCTCGGATGCTTTGACGCGTTCGGTGAATGTCGTAGCTGTGAAGGTGTTGATGGATGTGGGTTTTGAACCGGCGATAAAAGTAGCCCACGATATGGGAATTAAGTCTAAATTGAGTCCGATTTATTCCCTGGCTTTGGGTTCTTCAGAGGTTAATTTGCTGGAGTTAACAAATGCTTATGGTACTTTAGCATCGCAAGGGAATTTTATTGAAGCCCACGGAATTACTCGGGTGATTAATCAGCGGGGAGATGTGATTTATCAGGCTGATTTTAAACCGAAGCGGGTTTTGGATAAGGATAGTGCTGCGATTACTACTTGGATGTTGGAGGGTGTGGTGCAAGACGGTACGGGGGGGCCTGCTGCTTTGGCAGATCGCGCTGTAGCAGGCAAAACCGGTACTTCGGAAAACGTGCGGGATTTGTGGTTTATTGGTTACATTCCACAGGTGGTGACTGGCATTTGGCTGGGGAATGATGATAATTATCCGACTTGGGGAACTAGCGGTACGGCGGCGTATAATTGGCGGGATTTTATGAGTCAAGCTGTTAAGGGAATGCCGGTTGAGAAGTTTCCGAAGTTGCCTAAGTTGGAGGGCCGCAAAGGCAGTATTAAGGCGAAACCGGTGGAGCCTAAGAGGATTATTCGGGGGATGATTGTGAATGAGGAGGGGGCGATCGTGCCTTATAATCCTAATCCTGAACCGAAGTATTACCCACCGCAAGAGCCAGCTTATCAAGAACCTGCTTATCAAGAGCCTGCTTATCAAGAGCCTGCTTATCAAGAGCCTGCTTCTCAAGAACCGAGATATTAAACTACCGGTTTTTAGTAAGGACTTTACTCCTTTTTCAATTGCTTTAGCCGCACCATAAAAAAGCCGTCCATGTGATGTCTGTGCGGCCACACTTTCACCCATCCTTCGGGTGATGGCTGTACGGGTAAATCAATTGTTGGCGGCTCTATTTGCCAGTGAGGATTGCTGTCTAAGAACGATCGAATAACTGTTTCATTTTCCAAGGGATGAATGGTGCAAGTTGCATACACTAATACGCCGCCGGGCTTGACAAATGTCGCTGCATTTGCTAGCAATTCCGATTGCAGTTGCGATTGTTGTTGAATGTTTTCGGGTGTGTGATGCCAGCGGGCATCGGCGCGGCGGTGGAGGGTTCCGAGGCCTGAACAAGGTGCGTCTAGTAAAACTCTGTCTGCGAGGTTAACAAACTCTGGGAAATGGCGACTGTCTCCGGTATGAATTTTAATGGATTTCATTTGGAGTCTGTCTGCATTTTCTTTAAGTTTTTTGAGTCTGCTGGCGGTTTTGTCGCAGGCATAAATTGTGCCTTCATCCTGCATTAATTCGGCGCTGTGGGTGGTTTTTCCCCCCGGCGCGGCGCAGGCGTCGATGATGGTTTCCCCTGGCTGGGGCCCTAGTAAATGGGTGACTAATTGAGCGCTGCTGTCTTGGATTGTCCACCAACCTTCGCTGTATCCGGGGAGGTTTTGAATTGCGCCGATGCTGCCATTTAGTCTTAATGCTTGTGGTAAGTTGGGGATTCTGCTAGTTGAGATGTTATGGGTTTTGAAGGCAGCTTCGATTTGGGCGATCGAGCTTTTTAAGGGATTGATTCTCAGGTCAATTGTGGGGGATTGGTTGAACCATTCACAGAGTTGTTCGGTTTCGGTTTCGCCTATTTGTTCGATCCACAATTTTACGAGCCATTCGGGGAAGCTGTGCAGAATTCCTAGGCGTTCGACGCTTGATTTATAATTCGTAACTGTTAATGGGTTTAAGTTGTTATCTGTTAAACGGATGTATTGCCGCAACAAACCGTTAACAAAACTGCTGAGTCCTGAAAATCCGTTTTCTTTTGCTAGTTGAACGGTGGTGTTGACGGCGGCGGAGGGGGGAATTTGGTTGAGATATTCGAGTTGATATAAACCTAAATGTAAGATGGTGCGGAGTTCGGGCGGTTGTTGGGAGGATTTCTTTGTGGCTAGTTTGTCGATGATGAAGTCGATCGATCGCATTCTCCTGACGCTACCATAGACTAATTCTGTCACTAAACGCCTATCGAGGTCGTTGAGTTGAGAATTGCTGAAAGCGCGATCGAGTGCGGCATCTGCGAATGCACCGCGGCGGTGGACTTCGCGGAGTGCGAGAAAAGCTATTTGGCGGGGATTTTGCATGGGGAATTGTTGATATGTCAAGTTATTATAGGTGATTCAAATACCCGACGGTTGAAACCGCGTCTACACAGACAAAACTCGCCTTCGCTAGTTGAAGAAACCTAACGGTTTAAACCGCAGGTGGTCTCTAAAAGTTTCAAATTTCCTCTGGATTGATGCCCATTTCTCGCAATTTCTCGGATAGGCGATCGGCTTTTTGCTGTGCTAACTCTTTATCTTGCCGTTCTTGTTCCATTTGTTGCTGTGTTATTTCCATTTGTCGCTGTGCTGATTCTTGTTGTCTTGACAACTCCACATAAGACAAAAACTTCTGTCCATCAGGCCGATAAATTTCCAAGTCTCCCGATGCAGTTTGAAAACGGATCTGCAAACGCGGACTCACCCAACCATCCATTAATTCAATATAGTTGAGTTTTCCATCAGAACGCAGCCAACCAATTAATTCATTATCCTCTGGACTGTAGACATAATATTCTTCGACTCCATAATCCTGGTAGAAACTAAACAGCTTAAACAGTGCTCCGATTCGATTTCCCGGCGAGAGGATTTCAAAGACAACTTGCGGGGCGATATTATCTTCAAGCCACTGTTGGTAGGAACCTCTGTAACCTTTCGGCCTGCCAAACACTACCATCGTATCAGGTGCTTGGCGAGTTTTGTTATCTCCTTCCACGGGATACCACAGCAAATCACCTGCTACAAAGACATTTTCGTTGTCTTTGTATAAGGCATCTATTCCGCCTTGAATGGTGACAATTAGTTCAAACTGTTTGGTATTGTCTGACATGGGTTTGCCGTCGCTGTCTGGGTAGATGATTTCTGCTGAGGTTTTAGTTGGAATTGTTGCGGTCATGGGGATGAGTCCTTTGCTAGTATCATCAATTTCTATTTTATACCTATTTTATAGGACTTACCCACGGGGCCCAGAAACCTGTTTTTTTTACGAAAATACTTCGTTCGTACTCGAAGATTAGGTAAAAAACCCGGTTTCTTTGTCGGAGTGCGTAAGTCCTGTTTTACTTATTCTGGTTTGGTTGACACCAATGGTTCTAATAAATTGCGTTCTTCTATGGCAAGTTCTAGCAAAACTCGTCTGTCGCCCTTTGTTTCCTTATAGCGGACAGCCGCTTTCAGCAGGCGGATGGGAATTTGGAATTCGTCGTACTTGCTGGTTAGTTCTTGCCACAATTCTAACCAAGTGCGTGCGGCTTTGTCGCTTACCATTTCTGACATTAGCACGGGGATGTTTCGCACAATTCCCTGTCCTAAGATTGAGAGATATTCGTATTTTTTGTAAACTGCAATCAGGCTGGTGATGCGAGTTTGAGATATCGCTATATCGTGCGTGTTGATGAACAAGTTGCGGATAATTAAATCGGCATCTTCTGCATAAGCTTCCTCGCCTGGTTCTAGGCGTTGGAATGCGTCGTATAACGCGCCGATACCTGCATCCCAATGATTTAATCCGAGAAGGGCAATAGCGCGGTTGAACAAGGCATATGAAGATTGATCACCAAGTTCGATCGCTTTGTCGCAAGATATTAAAGCTTCTTCATAGCGTTTGAGGTTTTTGAGTACATTGCCTCGTAAAACCCAAGCCAACTGATAATTGATATCAAGTTCGATCGCCCGATCGTAATATACTAAGGCTTCTTCATAGCGTTTGAGGTCGTCGAGTACATGACCTCGCTGAACCCAATTCCACTTATCATTGGGGTCAAGTTCGATCGCGCGATCAAAAGATACTAAAGCTTCATCGTAGCGTTTTAAGTTGTTGAGTACAATGCCTCGGAAAGCCCAAGCCCACCGATCATTGGCATCAAGTTTGATCGCCCGATCGTAAGATTCTAAGGCTTCTTCATAGCGTTTGAGGTTTTTGAGTACATTGCCTCGTAACACCCAAACAGGCGAATCATTGGCATCAAGCTCTATCACCCTATCGTAAGATTCTAAGGCTTCTTCATAGCGTTCGAGGTAGTTGAGTACATTACTTCTGGTAGCCCAAGCCCACTTATAATTGGCATCAAGTTTGATCGCCACATCACAGGATTCTAAGGCTTCCTCATAGCGTTGGAGGTTGTCGAGTACACCCCCTCGCTGAACCCAAGCCCACGGATCATTCTCGTCAAGTTCGAGCGCCATATCACAGGATTCTAAGGCTTCCTCATAGCGTTGGAGGTTGTCGAGTACATCCCCTCGCTGAACCCAAGCCCACGGATCACTCTCGTCAAGTTCGATAGCCATATCAAAGGATTTTAAGGCTTCTTCATAGTGTTTGAGGTTGTTGAGTAGATAACCTCGCTTAGCCCAATGCCACGGATCATTCTCGTCAAGTTCGATAGCCCTATCGTAGGATACTAAGGCTTCATCATAGCGTTTGAGGTTGTCGAGTACATCGCCTCGATTCGCCCAAGCCCTCGCATAATTGGAGTCAATTTCAATAGCTTTGTCTAAACATTCCAAAGCTTCATCGTAGCGTTCCAGTTTATTTAAGCAGCGTTCCTTTTGTACCCAATCCTTTGCCTCGCCGCGACTTGTTACCAATTTTTCCGCATATGCTAAAGCAGAAACATAGTCTTTCTGTTCGATACAATTTTCAATTTCATCAAAATAAGCCTTCAGACGCGGGTCTTCCTCATTTCTCTCAATAGCCTCAAGCGCCCGCGTATAATATTCTCGTTCTATCACAGCATCAGGTGGAATCGGTTTCAAACCTTGCCGATACATAAAATGACTTTCTTTCTCCGCCAAATCAACATCCGCCATCCTCAATCCCAATCGCTGCAGCAATTCTTGCCGCGTATACCAAACCCGAATAAAATCCACAATTAATTGAATCGGTTTATTGCGCTGCTTCTTTACCTCCAGACAAAAACGCATCAAGGGTTCCCGCAATTCATACCATGATTCCCGTCCAATTTCCTCTGTCTTGACATAACCCTTATCTCGCAAATCTTTAAGTTGGCTAGATACAGTTCGCTGCTCGATAAAACAGCGTTTAGCAATTTGTTTGACTGGTGCAGCACCACCTCGATCGCACAAAAAATCAACAATTTTTCGCTGCTGATTTGATAGATATTTCATCCGATCCTGATAGTAGGGCGTGAGGCTATCCAGCATTTCCATAAACGGTTCTACCAATTTATCTAGCGATTCAGGAGTCATCAGAAAAGCCGAAAAAACAATGTAGACGCGAGGACTGCCACCAGAAAGGTAATGCACAACTTTAATGCGAGCGCGCCCTGTGGGAGTTTCAATAAAAGATGCTAAATCATTATTTCCTTCTAACTTGGCAATATGATTTAATAAAGCTACAGCATCATCGAGCTTAAACTCATCTAATTCATATAACTCAAAAAAATTATAAAAAGGATTATTAGAGAGCTGGAGTCCATCAAACAAGCTTTGTGATGTTGCCAAAACTGTCAAAAATGAATAATTTTGAATATACGCCCTCAACTGCTTCTGCCCAACATCCCCCAAGCCGCTAAATACGTCCTCTAAATTTTCGACAATCAACAACAGCACCCGCTTGCCAACAAAGTCTCTCAGCAATTCTGCCGCCTTAAATTCAGCTTGCTCGGGCGACAAATCATAAAGCTTTTCAACATCATCATGTAACTCAGCGTTATATTCTGCCTCATATTCTTTAGCAATTGCCCGGAATACTCCCCGCAATAAATCCAAAAAAGACGCAATCCCCCATTCTTCTTCCTGCAGCCACGCAATTAGAAATTTATCCCGCAAATCTTCCATGTTGTATACGCGGTGATAAATCAGGGAAACCAAGTGCGTTTTGCCAATGCCGCGCGGCCCAATTAGTAGTTGAAAATGCTTGTTATCTGTTAGGGCGCTCACCCGAATTAGCTCTACTAAACGTTCTGCTAATGCGTGACGCTGTACTAAGATAGCTTCCAGGGTTTCTGGTGACATCAAGCTAGGAGTAAATCGAGAGATAAATGTATTTTTCATCATATCTATTGGGTTTAACTGGTTCCCTGGCTGTGCCTGGGAACCTATATCTAGAGGCTCTGCCTCGTCGGTTGCGGAGGAAAACAGGAGGCTCTGCCTCCGGATCAGCGTCCCCAGGCAGAGCGGGGGAACGAGGAGAAAATGCTTGTTATACAAGGCTTTTAGAACTTATAAGTCTAATTTACCATAGGTTTAAAAAAGATAAGTCAATTTTGGTGTATATTGTTGTATATTTTGCAAAGCAGTGTTAGACTGCCCTTAACACGCAAACAAGCGCCCCTAGCTTTTACTAGAGACGCTTTCGATCGCTTGTTTTTTTCAGAGCGACTGGCTGCCACCAGAAACGCTCGTCGAGTTCCCATTTTTATGGTCTTTGTACAGACCAAGGAGTTTATATGTCTGATTTTAGCACCAACCAACTCATTCTGGTTTCTACGGCTCCAACTGATTCGGCAACACCGCCTGAAACTGGAGGTTTCATGCCTTTACTGATGTACGGAGGAGTTGCAGTAGCCGTGATTATTGCAATGGCTTACTTTTCCCAAACTTTGCTCAACTCGATTACTCAGTTGACCAAAACCCTGAACAAAAAACACAAATAATCACTGGTTTCCTGGTTCCCCGGCTCTGCGTGGGAACCGAGTTCCAGAGGCTCTGCCTCGCAAGTCTTAGACTCGCGGCAGGCAGAGCCTCCAAATCTGCGTCCCCAGGCCGATCCGGGGAACAAGAAAAAATTTAAAAAATATTCCTTAAGACTTGTTACAATACACAAAACTTCATACTTTCCCCAACACTGGATGACCTTTTTCAACGCCTCCGAACCCCTAATCCGCTGCAAACAGGAACATCTCGACGTACAAGACCTCGATGGCCTGTTGCAACTCCGCTGGCAAATTGGAAATATTACTCTTTTCTCAGGACTTTATACCCGCATCGACCAAACTTTTCTGCTTTGGGGTTTGGTGACAGCGGGGATTTTTTTTACGGCTCAGTTTGTCCCCATCAGTTGGAGCTTTCAGGCGATTCTGTGGTCAAGTTTGACTTTAGTTTGCACTGTAGCAATGACCGTTTTGACTTTGTTTTGGGTAAGAGTCGAGCGAGTTAGCTGGATTCTTTACTCTTGGGCGATTTTGATGATAACTGGTTTGGTTTTGACCGATTGCAGTATTTTTGCCGGTTGGGGAAGTTTCTTACTGCACCTTTGCGATTTGTGGTTGGGGTTGAGCGCGATCGGCTATTTTTGTACGGGACTCGGTTTGCGATCGCGCACTTTTCTCCTGATTGGACTAACTCATTTATTTAGCATCCCTCTGTTAACTTTTGTTGCACCTTGGCAATATCTAACCACAGGAATAATTATGGCTGGCTGTTTGTTGTTATTGTCCGAATTGCAGTGGGATATGCGATCGCCGATCGACAATACTTTGCTAAGCGAAGAACAGAAAGAATTTAACCGAATTCAACAGCAAATGCGGCAGAGTGGCGCGATTATATCCAAATAAATCACAAATGTAAAGAATTCTGTACAAGAGCTAACTCTTTCCCCAAATCCCACACAATGGAAAGATACAGCATCAATAAAAAAACCAACTTTAACCAGAATAGGAGTTTTGCTGTTTGACCTGTGAATCGCCAACCTAAGGAGAACGGTGTCCGGGAGGCGACTGGCCAACAAATGCTGTACTTGCGACGATAAAAGTTAATTCCGGTTGACCGTAGTTGTTGAAATCAAAATGTGGTGCAGGGTTTTTACCGTTTCCCCTGCTTTGCAGTCTTCTGAGAGAGGCTAAACCCTCTACCAGAACAGCCTGAGGAGATTGGCACAAAATTCTACAGTTTGTCAGGCGGATTTTTGAGTCAGCGTGTTTAATAAAATTGGGAAAATGCTCGCTTAGAGCTTTGCAGGACTTACTATTAAACAAGTCCTGCTTTATGATGGGAAATTTAAATTATGTTTTACTCTAGCGTGCGTTTTCGCAATATCTCCCTTACTTCCATTAAAATCTGTCCCAACATATTTTTGCCACTACCATCTTTCCCGCCACCCCAATAGTAATCACTAGGGGAATTTTCGACTATTTCCTCATCGCCACTAGCGAGTAAAATTTCTTTAATTTCGGCATGAGTTTCAAATTTTCTGAGTACAGCTTTTCGCATGAGATCATCTTTTACTTCTTCCCAATCTTTGCGGAGGGGACGGGAGCGATCTCGGCCCATGTTGGCGGCATCTTTCGGGGTTTTTGCTTGGCGAATTTGTTCGCAGTGATGCGTTTCGGGAAACTTTTGTGCTTGAAAATAATGTTCGGTAGTTTGCCAATATTCTCCAGCTAACTCAAATCCATGACTGGAAAAATTAGAAAAACAGCCGTATTCGCTGCGAGTGCTGTAGAAGTAGATAGTCATAATATTTTATTGCTAATGCAGGCTGTGTACTACGCACATTTTCCTACTTATAATTATGCCACAACATACAATTAGCAGTTGAGTTTATTACACATTTTTAGTAAAATCTCAAAAGTAAAATAAGTTTTTTTAACCCAATTCACTACTTATAACTAATCATGCACCTTCAAATTGAAACCTTCACTGTCCGCAAGCGGTTTGCCCTTACCATCAGCCGTGGTACAACAGCCCAAAGTACCAATTTATGGGTAAAATTAGCACACGAAGGCATCGAAGGCTGGGGAGAAGCTTCGCCGTTTTCCACAGGTTCTCGACCCCAAACTACCGAAAGCCTGCTAGCCGCATTGCAGGAAGTTGCACCGCTGCTAGAAAAGTTTACTCCGTTCGATAGCCAAAAAATCGAAGAAGTATTAACAGAGGTCAACTTACCCTCAGCCGCCCGCGCCGGCATCGACATGGCAATGCACGACTGGCTAGGCAAAAAAGCAGGCTTGCCGCTGTGGAAAATGTGGGGATTAGATCGATCGCGCATTGTCCCCACCTCGGTCACAATCGGCATTAATTCGCCGTCTGGTGCAAGAGAAAGAGTGCGCGATTGGTTTGGTAAAGATGCGACGTATCCAGGAAGCATCAAATACCGCGCCGTTAAGGTTAAATTAGGAAATCCCGAAGGAATTGAAGCCGATAAAGCTATGTTAATAGCAGTGCTAGACGAAGCACCAGCCAACCTTAAAATCAGTGTAGATGCTAACGGCGGTTGGAGTTTTCCCAGCGCCCTAGAAATGTGTCGCTGGCTAGAAAAATACAAGATAAATTATGTAGAACAGCCACTTTCACCCGTCGCCGATATGGATGAATTCTCAGAACTGTACCGTCAATCGCCCCTGCCAATTTTTGCTGATGAAAGTTGCTTTAATAGTTCTGATATACCCAAGTTAGCGACCTGCGTCCACGGCATCAATATCAAAATGATGAAGTCAGGCGGATTGACCGAAGCAAGGCGGATGATTCACACAGCAAAAGCTTGCAATTTGCAAGTAATGTTCGGCTGCTATTCAGATAGCGCGATCGCAAATACAGCAGCAGCACAACTATCGCCCCTAGCTGACTATTTGGATTTGGACAGTCACTTAAATTTATTAGACGATCCTTTCACCGGTGCGATCATCGAAAATGGGTGTTTGCTGCCAAACGAGCGATCGGGATTGGGAGTGCGGCGAATTAAGATTGTAGAATAGAAGTAAGTAGGTCGGCGCAAATAAACTTTACCATGTAACAGAAGATCAAGCTATCATAACCTTGGCAATTGTTTTCCTTGGGCTCGCGAAAGATACAGCTTCACTCACTGCCTCCAGGGCTTATATACTTTCAAGCTTTCTCAACTTACAGTGAACCAATGAATAAAAACTATCCCATCAAAAATGGCAAAGTTGCTATCTTGTTCCACGAGGGAATTCTCGGTTCTTCCGGCAAAACAGGTTTAGCATTTTTGCGCTACAGCGAAGCACAAATTGTAGCAGTAATAGACCGCCAATGTGCCGGACAATCTTTACCTCAATTAACGGGCATTCCTCAACAAGTACCGATAGTTGCTTCCGTTGCAGAAGCACTGCAATTTGCGCCGGATATTCTGCTAATTGGTATCGCTCCTTCCGGCGGGGTTTTGCCTGCGGAATGGCTGCCAGAAATTAATCAAGCGGTAGCAGCAGGTTTGTCAGTGGTCAACGGTTTGCACGCGAAACTGGCACCTTTGATAACAGTTCCGTTAACCGAAAATCAATGGATTTGGGACGTGCGTCAGGAACCGAAATCTGTCGGTGCGATCGCCTCTGCCGCCGCTGCTAAATTAAGCTGTCGCCGCGTATTAACTGTCGGCACAGATATGAGCGTTGGCAAAATGTCAACCAGTTTAGAACTCAATCGCATTTGCTTACAGCGGGGTTTGCGTTCCAAATTTTTGGCAACCGGTCAAACGGGTTTAATGATCGGAAATGAAGGTATTCCTTTGGATGCCGTGCGAGTTGATTTCGCCGCTGGTGCTGTCGAACAAATGGTGATCAAATTGGGTTCTAAATGCGATATTCTGCACGTAGAAGGGCAAGGTTCGCTATTGCATCCGGGTTCGACGGCGACTCTGCCACTGTTGCGTGGTTCGCAGCCAACTCACTTAATTTTAGCGCACCGAGCCGGACAAACTAGCATTCGCAATCACCCGCACGTATCGATTCCCAGGTTATCAAAAGTGGTCGAACTGTACGAAATGGTAGTCGCTGCTGCGGGTGCTTTTTCAGGGGGAAAAGTAAGTGCGCTCGCCCTCAACACTCATCACTTAAATGAGCCAGAAGCGCTGTTAGCAATAGCTGAAGTTCAAGCAGAAACGGGATTGCCTTGTACCGATCCCGTAAGGTTGGGCGCGGAGGTTTTGTTGGAGGCGATCGACAGTTGATATGCTACAATCAACACCTACCAGCAAATAGCTACTGAAAACTATGACACAAAGCATTCAAGCAAAAACACTGACCCTGCTAGATGTCGAAACAAAATTTAATTTTCAACTTTGTGAAGACGAGCAATTCTTCCGGGAGTGGATTGACGATTTACCGGAAATTAGCGATGACAAAAAGCGAGCGCTCGACAACGTAAAAGCAGGTTATATCAACAGTGTCAAGTACGCGATGCTGGAAGATACCGTAAAAATGGTGGTACTGGCTCCCTTGCTATTTTTAGCAGATTTCTACTTGACTCCCTTTCACATAGAGGCAGAAAAATCAGTAGAACTGACTATTGAAGATGAAGATACAATTGTCAAGGGTAGCATCGATGTCCTGCTATGGCTGAAATCTTTTTGGGTAGTTGCGATCGAAGCAAAACGCTCTCAATATTCCGTTGAAGCTGGGCTTCCTCAGTTACTATTTTATATGCTGAATGACCCCAGCCCAGAACCAGTAACATTTGGGCTTCTGACAAATGGTAGCAGCTTTCGATTTATCAAAATGACCAAACGAGACACACCGCAGTATGCCGTCTCTAAACTTTTCGATATTGCGAATCCCGGAAATGAACTTTACGAAGTTTTTCGCATTTTGAAGCGACTAGCTGGTATAATTTCCAGTGACAGCAGTTATACTTAAATACACCATATGGAACTAGACTCGGAAAATAACAATAAATTTACTAAAGCTCATTTTATGGAATCATAATGAATGAAAGTTTTTTTTCGTTGCCGTCTGAATGCGCCATTCGCCCGGCCTCACCTCAAGACCTCAAATCAATTAGAATGTTAGTGTGGAGCGCCAAACTCGATCCAACTCAGTTGCGCTGGGAGCAATTCTGGGTCATCGAATGCGAGGGAAAATTGGCAGCTTGCGGACAGTTGCGGAACTTTGCGGGCGCGCAAGAATTGGGCAGTTTGGTGGTGGCGAAAGATTGGCGCGATCGAGGTTTGGGAAGCTACCTCACAAAATATTTAATTCAACAAGCTACAGAACCGCTATATTTAGAATGTTTGGGAAAGCGACTCGCATCATTTTATACTCGCTTTGGGTTCGTAGAAGTTTCCGTACAACAATTGCCGCAGTCGCTTAAATTTAAGTTCGGTTTGTCTCAATTAGCTAAAACTTTATTCAGAATTCCTGTAACAATTATGCAGTATCAAGAAGGTTGTCTATAATTATGACTTTTATGAATTTAAAATTCTGAATTTATGAATTGATTTTAAGTTTGACCTGTTCCATAATTGCAATTACAGGGTGCGATCGACCTGCATCGATCAAAAACTCGTACCGCCTCCTGATATCTGGGTCAATCTCGATCGCCTATTTTCTATGCCTAAATAGGTAGGTACAAATCAACATCGCATGGGGAGGGCGGGTGAGAGGCGAAGTTTACTTGCTTGTATCATAGATCCGCTTACGCGGCCCTAATGGCGCACGGGGTGTCACAAACCGGGTTTTTAGGGGTTTGGTGTCTAAGCCAGGGACTAGATATGTATGGATATTTCGGATTGGGCGATCGAGACTAGGTAAATTCATAATTCACTGTTCGCGGTAGTCCAGTTGGCTAAATTGGCACAGCCTGCCGCCTGATAGTTAGACCAAAACCTATGCAAAATCGTTGTTGGCGGGTTTTCCACTGTCATATGCCAGTACCAGACTCGGAAAGTGGACTGGCGATCGCACCAAAGACATTCGACTCCTGGCAAATTAGTAAGTGTAAAGCAAGTGAGTCACAATCCAATCAAAAAATTCAACCTAAAAATTCAACCCAAAAATAAAACATCTTGACCGAAGTAGTAATGCGGAATCAGCCAATCTCTAATGTAGCTAACCACATCTACCCTTAAGGTAAATCCCACCAACTGCTCAACCACTAAATCCTTAATTTAATACCTCGGAATTACTGGATTTAGACTCCCCGCAACCGCTTCTCAAATCCCCTCAACATTTCAAAAATTCTTTGCTTATTATCCTGATAAAACCAGGGAAGGCAAGAACAATGAAATATCAAGGCAATCAATCAATCTTAACCTAGGAAATGCAGCCTCTCAAATAGCATAAACAGACAATTACACATCCATATATTTTAACACCACAGGAGTAAATATCATGTTCAACGTAGTAAAAGCTTTCGGCTCGATTTTCTCTACTCAAGGATACAGCACAGCTAACAATATGCTGATCAAAAATTACGTCAACACCAATTTTAACTATTTCAACGAAGAAGCAGTCGTCGATGAATCGATTTACCCGAATCAAACAGGTCGCGTCCGCTTCCAAGGTAGCTGGTGGCCCGCACGGTGCGATCGCCAAATCACACTCACACCCGGAGACACTGTTTTTGTCATCGGCGTTGACAACATCACTCTGTTAGTTTCCCTCGCTCCCGCAGACTAAATCAGAGCATGAACGACTAGGAAATGCAACCTTTTAAATAGCATCAATAGGCGATTAAACTTCCATATATTTTAACACAAAAGGAGTCAACAAAATGTTTAACGTAATAAAAGCTTTCGGTTCTATTTTTTCTCCTCACACCTACAGCACAGAAAAGAATATGTTAATCGACAACTACATCAACACCAATTTTAACTATTTCAACGAAGAAGCAGTCGTCGATGAATCGATTTACCCGAATCAAACAGGTCGCGTCCGCTTCCAAGGTAGCTGGTGGCCGGCACGGTGCGATCGCCAAATCACCCTCACACCGGGAGACACGGTTTATGTCATCGGCGTTGACAGCATCACTCTGTTAGTTTCCCTGGCTCCTGCAGACTAAACTAGAAAGTAATCTCAACTTTTTCACTGTCTGAGCCCCGACTTCTTGAAGAAGTCGGGGCTCAGACTATTCTGTTTTTTAGTGGCAATTTGGCGATCGCTTCCACTCAACACCTGACGCAAGACAGCAATATCTGCCTCTGTTTATTTGCTAGTAGAAATATGGCCGATCGCGCTACAATAAAATGGCATTTTTGAGAGCTTGTTTGTTGAGGCGATCGCCGAGTTGAGATTCGCTACTTTCTCGGGTGACTGCTGCTTTTTCTGATGCCTTAACCGGCGGTAGTGGTTCGAGCAGTTTGGCTTGAGCTTCCTGAATAGAAGGGTAATTTTCAGCCCAGGATGAAATCGCTTCTGAAAGGACATCGATCTCATCGGATAAGGGTTCAATTAGCTGGGCTAGTTCGGTTAATTGTTCTGCCCCGAAGAGCGATCGCTGCTGAGTTAATAGTTCGATAAATGAGTCGATCTTTTGTTCGGGGAGTGACATCGATTCCCGTTGGATTTTGTTAATTGTTTGGCGAACAAATTCGAGAGACAAATCTAATAATTGCGCGATAGTCTCTAAATTCATTCCCAACGCTATCATCCGACGAATGGCTTCTAACTTCGCCTGCCGCTCACCTTGTTCGAGTCCTTCTTCTAAACCTTCTTGCTTGACTTCCTGGTAAAATCGAGTTTGTCTGAGTTCGCTTAAATTCAACATGGCGGCAATTTCCTCGCGGCTTTTCTGGGGGAGTTTGTAGACGATAATTGTTTCGATGAGGTTAATTAAATCGCGTAGAACGGTTGGATCGGACAACTGTTGTCGGGCCATTGCGATCGACTGCCGTGCTTGTTCTGCCACTGTCTCTGCTGGCTCGATTACCAGTTTAACAACTTTCACTCCCAGCGATCAATCTGTGGCTTCTGGCAATTCATCGAGGTAAATCCGTTGGACGCGCTGACTGGTTATCTGCTGAAATTGCGATCTCGCTATAGGACTTTGGGGAAACGATCGCCCTGTTGAATTTTTTCGCAGAGGCGATCGTGCTACGTACTAGGTCAGCACTGCGATCGCAGTGCTGACATTAATTTGAAACTTAGTTTTCCATAAAGTTCTTCTTCTTTTCCTGCTCAATTCTTTCCCGAAGCCCATGAACGTATCGTTCCACATATTGCTTGTGTTGCAGAAAATCTACAGTATTGAGCAGTTGAAGGAGCGACTCGAAATACTTGACACGAGTCTGATACATGGGAACAGCACTTCCTTGCCAACTCCAAGTAGCGGGTTCAAGAGGAAGTTTTTCAAATTCCTCAAAATTATTATTGCTTTTAAGGAATAAAGCGATAAATCGAAAGCGTCTTTCATCAGAAAAATCGCCGATCGCACCAAACAAAAACCGTATAAATTCAAAGTCGTTAGGCCGCTTTTCAATGAGCTTTGTTAGTAAACTATTCTGTCTTTCTTCTATGAGATCGTTGTCTCTAGCACCTTCAGGGAGTATGAAAATTTTTTCATGCAATACACGGCGTTCTTGCTCCCGTGTATAAATGTACTCAACTATCTGACTCATCATTTCTTCATAGTTTTCACGCCTCCAAAGAAATGAATAGTCACGGGTACCGTGAAAATGGTGTGATTGTTCTTTCTCCTTATCAATCCAATCGATATATTCAAATATGAAGTTAGGATCGAGGTCTAGGATGTAGGTAAAAATCTGCCCGTTGCCATCTCGCCAGTTGGTTTTCAGGACGGCAAGATAAGCTTTTTTGAGCAAATCTAGATAATTTTTGAAGGGGTCGAGTAAATCTTGGTTTACCTCCCTGTAGGGTTTGAATAAGAAAGATAGAGCAGAGGAGTAGTTTGAATCCTCAGCGATCTTCTCCAGGATAATCTCTACTACCCGGACGACTACATTTTCATCAAACGAGCAGTATTTTAGAAGGAAGTGTAAATCCTGCGGCATTTCATCTGGTGCGCTCTCTCTATACAGTTCGTATATCTTAGCCAAGCACTCAACTTTAATCTCCTCTTGAGGAAGTAAGCGATAAAAGCCGAACAACCATTCCCGCCTTGAAGGGTAATCGAGTTGGTTGAGAAATTTATAGGCTTTTTCAACCCCATAAATTTGCATCAGTCTATTGACAAGAGGTAGGGCATAGAGCTTAAGTGGATCTCCAAGGTTGAGATAGTGTTCTAGTACCTCAACATATAGATCACCATCCCGGTCCGCCAGAGCTATTAGCACTTCCACCACTCGACTCGGAAAATGATCTTGGTTATGGTTGCGACGATCTGTTTCTCCTTGAATCTCAAGACATTGCTCGAAAAACTGCTTGTAATCTGTGAAGCAGTAGTTTGTGAAGTGTGCTTCAATCTGTTGTCCCTTTCGTTGCTCGTATTCCTCGTATTCCAAATCCCAGTTTTTTCTCTCTCCCCAGTCAAATAGAAGTACCTTGGATAGAGCATAAGTCTCGTTTGTAAAGCGGTCGCGCAGCTCCTCACTGAATGCCACCTGATGATTTTCCAGATGATCTAAGTAATCTTGAACCACAATACAGTGACAATAGCTGCTAGAATCTAGTTGTGATTCGATAAAAGGAATGACTTCCACTGCATCTTGTGTTATCAACTCATTGACAGAAATTTTGTGACCAGATAAGCAGTATTTGTGGAGAAGATCAAGCACTTCTTTTTGGAACATAGATATCTGGTAAAGCTGGAATACCCGCTTCCAAATCGTCCGCCTCCATTCAATGATTTCTGGTGTAGGTTGCAATTCTAATTCAATGATATTTAATGTACTCCTCCCCTTCACTTTAGTGGTATTGAATTGTGTTTGGAGGTAATATTCACCTACTGCGAGAAACAGTTTTGATAATACTTGCTCCTTTCCTTCATTTACTCTCTTCCAGAATTCATCAATGACTATCTGCGGCTTAATGAATTCGTAAACACATGAGTCATACTCAAACCCAAATCGTTTGGTAAGAAGGTAAAACGCCTGTGATAATTCGCTTGATCGCTTGATGAGGTAGTCAAAGAGGAGAACTAACGCGATTCGGAGATTATTCTCATCTGAAGAATAGCTGAACAAACCCAATGTGCTGAGTAGAGAAGGCGATGAGAGATTTGAGCTGTGGTTAATTTCCAGCTTAGAAACGTCTACTGACTCTGGTTCGATTTTGGAGATACAGTTACTAACATAGAGAAGTATATCTGTCTGCTTGAGTAACCAAAACACTTGCATAAAGTGCATCAGGTTTACTTCATCTCCTGCTTTCTCGTATGTTTCCCAAGCCCGATCGACATGAGGACGCATTACCTCAAGGATCTTCATGCTATCAAAGGTGTTCAGGACAGGGTTGAGAACATCAACAAGTCGATACTGAAGGCGAGGGAAAAAGTGCTTTATGAGAGCAGCAAAATCGAGCGATCGGTTCTTGAAGAAAGCAAGGTAGAAAAAATAGGTAGCAAGAACTTGGTCAGAGGTGCGTACTACCTCGTTTTCGTACATATCGAGCACTTCCAAACCATCTAACCGACGTACCGCTGTCCAAAACACTTCCTGGGGTATCCCGAATGCTTCCTCGATTGCTCCCATCATTTCCTTATTGGAGTAATCTACTGTCCTAAAGAATGCAACAATACCAGCCGCTTTCAAAATGTTTTCGTCACCGAGTTCTTCGATATCTCGGCGGATTGATCCGTAATACTCGTCATAAAGAGACGATACATTACTAATGCTTTCCAGCGTGTTCTCCCGCTTCGCGACTGCCGCCGCCATAATTGCAAGTCGGGGATTGCCTTTAGCGATTTTGACAATTCGGTCGGAGTAAAGATGATTGATAATACCATATTCATCTTTAACAAGTTGCTTTATCTGCTGTTCTTCCAGAGGGTGTAGTTCTAAATTCTTCCAATCTTGATAGGAGCGTGCTACCTCTCGGACTTGTTCGAGGGCATAGTCTCGAACGGTAGCAATGACCTTGATCTGCTGATCTTCTCGTTGGTCATGAAGAAGCTGAATAAAATACTCAAATCTGCTGACACGGTTAGCGTCATCTACAAAAATGAGGTAGCTGCCTGGTTCCGCAAAGTAGACGCGCAAATCCTCAAAAATATCTACTCCTCGAAGAAAAATACATTGAACTTTGTATTCAGGGTGAACTGCCACAAATCGATCGCAACACTCCAGTACAAACCTAGACTTGCCTACTCCTGGTTTACCAGACACTACAACAAGATTGCTTTCCTCAAGTTCCTGTAATACCTGCGCTAACTCTTCTTCCCGAAAGTGGAAGGTTGTGCTAAGAGGAGTGGCGATCGCATTTTTGTCGTATGCAGTAACAAAGTCATCAGGAGTAAGAATCTGCCTCGTGTCTACCTCAATGCCAAGAAAATCTCGTGCAATGCCTGGATATTTTTGATAGAGATCGTAAGAGAGTGTATCGATGCCGAAGATATTGAGGTTAACCCCAAGTTTCTGACACTGTTCCCTGAGTAAATCTAGCTCAGATGTTTTAAGGGTAGACGTATAGCAGATAACAACTTCGTCAATTTTTTCAACGGCTATACCTGTCTTTTCTTCATCAAAACACTTGTCGAGATCCTTCTTGAGCTTCTCATAAATTCCGCTTTGCTGTGTTGTGTATTCGGCAAAGACGTATTTACCATTTGGTAGTGGCATCAGCGTGTCAGGAGTTCCCTTTCGGACTTTATCTGCTCCAATCACAGACCCTAGCGAGTTGATCTGCTCATAACCTTTCTTGTGGAGGTAAGCGTCAGCTAGTTTCTGAAAAGCCCCACCGTCTAGTTCTGTTAACTTAGTTTGAATTTGGTTAATTTTCGACATATGAGAAGAATGGTAATTATCATTAATGTTCAGGATGACTTAAGCGCTATCTTCGATCGGATTGCCAACGGTAAGGAAACTGAGCGACACTCAAACTATCTATCAATCGCCCATTTGTTAAAATCGAACTAATTCCTATCCTCACATCGCCGCTAATGCAAATTATACTAGAAATCCCCGAGATCCTCGGCGAACAACTGCACGCATTGGGCGATCGCCTCCCAGAAGCCCTCGATCGGGCACTCCAGCAACTCACCCCCCCAGAGGCGCCAAATCGTCGAACTATTCGATCGCCATAAATCCAGCACTCTCTCCCAATCGCAAGCAGTCGAACTTGATCGATACTTGCTGCTAGAACCTTGGGTGCGCTTAGCCAAAGCTGATGCTTACAAACACTTACAGACAGCAGCATGAGTTATGTATCAGCCACTTTGCGTAGGTTAGTGACTCAACGCGCCCGATCGCAATGCGAGTATTTATCTAGAAAACATTGCTATTATCGATCGCAATAACTTGATCGATACAATATACCTGAAAAAATAACTTAAATATCCAGCGATACGTTCAGCATCTCTTATCTAACTTCGGCAGGGTTTATTTGAATAAACCGTGCCTTGAGTATGCTTAAATAAGCTTAGACACTTGCTAACCATATTTAAACCAGTGAATTTTCAATCAGTCATTGCCACCTTAAACAAATTCTGGAGCGATCGAGGCTGCCTGATCGCCCAATCCTACGACACAGAAAAAGGTGCAGGAACCATGAATCCCCACACCTTTCTCAGAGCAATCGGCCCCGAACCTTGGTCAGTCGCCTACATCGAACCCTGTCGCCGCCCCACCGACGGACGCTACGGTGAAAATCCCAACCGCTTCCAACATTACTATCAATATCAAGTTTTAATTAAACCCTCTCCTCCCAACATCCAAGACATCTATTTAGACTCCCTCAGAGCATTAGGAATTAGCCCCGAAGACCACGACATTCGTTTCGTAGAAGACAACTGGGAATCGCCCACCCTCGGAGCTTGGGGCGTGGGCTGGGAAGTCTGGCTCGACGGCATGGAAATCACCCAATTTACCTACTTTCAACAGTGCGGTAGCATTGACTGTCGCCCGGTATCCATTGAAATTACCTACGGACTAGAACGCCTAGCAATGTATCTCCAAGAAGTCGATGCGATGACCAAAATTCAGTGGAAAGATGGCATCACTTACGGCGACGTTCACTTGCAAGGAGAAATAGAACAGTGTACTTATAACTTTGAAGCTTCCAATCCCGAATTGCTGTTTACTCTATTTGGATTGTACGAACAAGAAGCCGAACAATTGACAAAAAAAGGATTGGTTTTGCCGAGTCTTGATTATGTGTTAAAATGTTCTCACACTTTCAATTTACTCGATGCTAGAGGTGTGATTTCGGTAACGGAAAGAACCCGCTACATTACCAAAATTCGCAATTTGGCGCGGAGAGTTGCTCAGCTTTATTTGGAACAGCGCGAAAAGCTGGGTTTTCCTTTAGAAAAAGCTGTAAAAGTTTGAGTTGGAGTTGGATTGTGGGGCGGGCATCTTGCCTGCCTTCAGAACGGGCAAGATGCCCGTTCCACAAAGAGTGAGTTGGATTGTGGGGCGGGCATCTTGTCTGCCTCAAGAACGGGCAAGATGCCCGTTCCACGAAGGTCATGTTTTTAATTAATTAAATGCCTAATTATTCGGAAAATAATACAGAAACAAATCCTCAACTGCGAATTGACGGTGTAAGCTTGAAAACACCGATCGCCTCAAGTTATTTGTTGGAAAATATATCGTTTCAGGTACACAAGGGATCTCGCGTGGCAATTGTGGGCCCTTCAGGTGCGGGGAAAACAACGCTGTTGCGGTTGCTAAATCGGCTCAGCAGTCCCACCAGCGGCTCGATTTATCTGGAAAATACAGAATATAGCCAAATACCTGCGATCGAACTCCGCAAACAAATCACCCTCATCCTGCAAGAATCCAAGCTTTTGGGAATGTCGGTGCGAGAAGCATTGGCTTATCCTTTGAAGCTGCGGGGGGTGGCTGCATCAAACATTGCAGAGAGAATTAGCGGGGCGATCGAACAACTGCACATACCCCAAGAATGGCTCGATCGCACCGAATTGCAGCTTTCCACAGGCCAAAAACAGCTCGTGGCGATCGCCCGCGGCATCATCCTACAACCAAAAATCTTGCTTTTAGACGAGCCCACATCCGCCCTAGACGCAGGAAAAGCCGCCCACCTTTTGCAAGTATTGACACAGCTAACAAACGGGCAAACCACAATTGTAATGGTCAACCACCAATTAGAATTATCCGAGCAATTTAGCACGCGAATTCTGCATTTACAGCGCGGAAAACTCATCGAAGACTCGCCCTCTCATCAAATAAATTGGGCGCAACTACGGCAAAATTTAATCCAAGCAGAAGCAGAAGCCCAACAAGAATGGTAAATAAGCTAAAAAACATTTAATTGGCATTTTGAAAACTCTTAAAATTCTTGTGGGCTGGGCATCCTGCCCGCCCCAAAGATGCAGCGCACTCCGCGCCCTACAGAATCAATGAGCTCCCCCACCACCCGCACCCGCTTTCACCTTTTTAAAACCCAAAACAGCAATCCCACTTAACAGCAAAGCAATTCCCACAAAATAAAAACAATCATTAAAAGCCATTACATAAGCTTCACGGCGGACAATATTATCAATTACCTTAATTGCCTGGTCTTTCGCCACGCTTAAATCTGCACCACGACTCACAAAATAATCAGTCATTTGATTAATTCGCTCCTGCGTTGCCGGATTGTACAAAGAAACAGATTCCCCCAATCGATTCGAGTGAAATTGCTCGCGTTGCGTGACCAAAGTTCCTAACGCCGCAATCCCCATCGAACCTCCCATATTTCGCATCATATTAAACAAACCCGAAGCCGAACCAGCCTCGTGTTTCTCCATACCAGCCGTGGCAATAGTTGACAGCGGCACCATAATTAAAGGCTGTCCCAATGCCCTTACTAATTGCGACCAACGTAACTGATCGATACCCGTCTCGTGAGTCATGCTGGCATTCATAAAACAACTCACCGCAAACAAACTCACACCGATACCAATCATCAGCCGCATATCGATTCGCTGCATCAATTTCGGTACCATCGGCACGATGAATAACTGCGGCACCCCACCCCACATAATCACCTCGCCAATTTGCATGGCATTGTACTGCTGAATTTGACCTAAATACAGCGGCAAAATAAACACTGAACCGTATAATCCTACTCCCAAGGATACATTGACAATCGTAGCTAAACCGAAATTGCGGCGAGTCAGCAATCGCAAGTTAATAAAGGGTCGTTTGCGAGTTAGTTCAATCCAGAAAAAAGCGCCGATAAAAATTGCGGCAACTATGCTTAAACGCACAATAAAATCCGAACTCAACCAATCCTTGCGGCTTCCTTCTTCTAAGACAACTTGCAGGGAACCTAAGCCGATCGCCATAGAGACAATTCCCCACCAGTCGCCCCCTTTTAGCAGTGACAATTGCATCGGCTTAGGGTCAACTGCATACCACACAGCAGCTAGCAGCAGCAGCCCTGGAACCAAATTGAGATAAAAGACATATTGCCAGCCGTAATTCTCAGTCAGCCACCCTCCCAATGTCGGCCCGATGGATGGTGCAAAAGTAGCTGTCATTGCAAACATCGCCATGCCAACTGGCTGCTTTTTTGGCGGCAAATTCGTCAGCAAAAATGTAAAAGACATCGGAATTAAAATTCCGCCTGACAACCCCTGCAAAGCCCGAAATACAATCATTGAATTCAAATTCCACGCCAAAGCGCAGCACATGGAAAAGAAGATAAAGAAACTGGCATTTACCAAGAGGTAGCGACGGAATGAAAACACTTGTGACAGCCAACCACTAATCGGAATTACTACAATTTCTGCGACTAGATAGGCGGTGGAAATCCAAGAACCTTCTTCTAAAGTTGCACCTAAAGATGCTTGAATATCTTTGAGAGAAGCGTTGGTGATTTGGATGTCCAAAACCGCCATGAAAGCGCCGATAATTGTTCCCATGACGCCGATCCAGGTTTTTAAGGGAACGCGATCGCTCTGCTGTGGAATTGCACTGCTATTTGCCATTGGTTGAACCTCTGGTTGCGTAATTAATTGTGATTTTTTAACCGCAGAGGGCGCAGAGAAAGAGAAGAGAAGAGAGAAGTTTACAAATTGTGGAGGATTGCTATAGATACAGTCATATCTTAGCTTTGGGAATCTTGTTTAATGTTGGCATTTGTGCTTTTACGCTAAATCTTTAGTGCGAAATTAAACCCATTTTTTGATAAAGTGGTCGGACTAAGTTTTTTAAAGCGGGCAACTGTTTGGTAAAAACGATGGAGCCTAAAATACACATTATACCTCCAATGATGACTGTATTGGGAGCGCCGATATAATTTGCCAACCCGCCGGCAACTAAATTCCCAAACGGTGTCACTCCAAAAAATGCCATCGTGTATATGCTCATCACTCTGCCGCGTTTGTCGTCTTCCACAATTGTTTGCAAAAATGTGTTTCCTCCTGCAAATTGCAAAATGAAACCAAACCCCACAAACAACATCATGATTAATGACAGCCATAAGATCCGGGACAAACCAAAACCTATCAGCCCGAATCCCATAATTGCGGGTGAAATCGCAATCCATTTGCCGAGGCCAACTACACTTTTGCGCGAAATCAAATAAATCGCTCCCCCAAAGGCTCCGAGTCCCGAAGCAGCCATCAAAAAGCCGAGGGTTTGTGCGTCGCCTTGCAGAATTTTGGTGGCAAAAATTGGAACTAATACTGTGTGCGACATTCCTGCGAAGCTGACTAATGCTAATAGCAATAAAATTGCTCGAATCGGGGGAAACCCGAAGGCATAAACGAATCCTTCTTTTAATCTTTGTAAGGGTTTGGTATTAGTTGTGGCAATTTTACGGGCTTTGATTTGCATGGCTAATAAGCCTGCAATTACGGCGATGTAGCTGAGTCCGTCAATGAGAAAGCAATAACTTGGGCCGACTGTAGCTATCAGCAAACCTGCAATTGCTGGGCCGATTAATCTGGCGCCGTTGAACATGGAAGCGTTGAGGGCGATCGCATTTGCTAAATCTTCTTTCTTTTCTACAAGTTCCGGCACAAAAGCTTGCCGTGCGGGCGCGTCAAAGGCATTAATTGCGCCTTGGCAGAAACTCAGTACCACGATCTGCCAAATGTTAACAACTCCTGTTAGCGCTAAAAATGCTAGCGCTAAGGATTGAACCATTGCTAATATTTGAGTGGCAACTATGACTCGGTGGCGGTTCCAGCGATCGATTAAAACTCCTGCAAAAGGCAGTAAAATTAATGTGGGGATTTGACTTGTAAATCCCACCACGCCGAGCATCCAAGGTGAATCGCTCAAATTGTAGACAAGCCAAACAGTAGCGACTTGCGTCATCCAATTGCCAATCAGCGAGATGCCTTGTCCTGCAAAAAACAGGCGATAATTTCTCGATCGCAGCGCTGGCGGAATTTGTATTGTTTTGATTTTTGCTAGTAGATTCATGCTGCAAGTACGGCTAGAGCAATCCTATTTGATTGATAAACATTTTTTAGGGGTAGCGCCCTTAAGCCTACCCCTCATTAGCGAAGGGCAACCATCGGGGGACTGCCCCTAGACTTATTATTACGAATCATTGAGAATTGCGATATGAGCCGAAGGTTCTATTTTACAACTCCCGAAAACCCGGATGTGAGTAGTGTTAAATTTTTCCACCCAGGAAAAAAATCGCCACAGTTAAATTTTTCTGTCGCGATCGCTTGACTAACAAGAAATTCCTTCCCCTCACATCTTGCACCATTCTCGCTTAACAGGCTTTCGGGCCTGTTCCACAAAGAGTAGATTTTCTTGTGGGGAGTAGGGGTGGGGCATCCTGCCTGCCCTGAAAGGATTATTGAGAATGGTGCAATATCTCAGTTCCCCGAACTCAAACCCGAACCCTTCCCTCAATCAATGCTCAACAGCCAAGTACCGAGGTAACGCAGCAAGGGAACGTCTCCGGGGGTGCGGATGCGGACGTTGAAATGGTACATTCCACCGGGAGAGGGGTTTCTGACGTTGGAGAGTACAACCTCAACATTGTTGCCGGCGGCAATTGGTTCTTTGGGATAAATTTCTATGAATCGATTTTCTTTGTCCCAGATTACTTCTTGCAATTCTATTGTTTTGTCCTTGACGCGCACTTTAATGTCTTTTTGGTCAAATTCGCCTTTGTAGTAGTCTGGATAGGATATGTTCAGTTGGGCGATCGCCAAACTTACTTTTTTGGAAGGAATTCGCAGCCGATATCTATCGCCACTCATCCCCGCTTTGCCGTAATCCAAGCGATAGCTTAATTGGTTGGCGCGATCGGGGCCGCCGAAAATCGTGAATCCTGGCATGGACTCGGCTAAACTGATGGCGGGTAATCCAGCCACCAAGCAACCTGTAACCGCTAGTGCTGAAAATAATCGTCTCATAACAACTCCTCTAATTAAACTCTTGGTGAACCTTAAATATTGCTCGCCCGAAATTTGCGATCGTGCCTACAATATATCGAATGTCTCAGCAATTTGATGAGGGCGATCGACCGCCGGCTGAGGTCACTTTTTTTTGCGTAATTTTTGCGTAATACTGATAACTGACATTCAAACTACAGAATTAGGCGACATAAAATTATATCATAATCGGTGGCAAACTTAACCATTTAGCGAATTTGAATGTATAAGATAAGTTAAAGATACGGGTCGAATTTGGGCGATCGGCTTTAGTATCAACGAGAGAAGTTTAGGGGAACGGCTGCTTCAATGTAAAGCAAGGCATCGGGCGATTAAAAATCGCACTTCAAGAAACTTGCGGAGGCAGGTTTTGTCTGTGTAGGCGCGGTTTCAACCGTCCTGGGAAGGCTTAAATAAGGAGAGTGTATGAAATTAGCGATCGCAAAAGAAATAGCAGCAGGAGAACGCCGGGTGGCTTTAGTACCCGACGCTGTGGCGAAATTGGTAAAACAAGGCGTCGAAGTTTGGGTTGAGGCCGGTGCCGGCGCAAAATCCTTTTTCTCGGATCTTGCTTACGAAGAAGCGGGAGCTCAGGTTGTCGCCGATACCGCTAGGCTGTGGGGCGAAGCCGATGTCGTCGTGAAAATCGGGGCGCTGCAAGAATCAGAAGTTCATCAACTCCGGGAAGGAGGCGTTTTCATCGGATTTTTGAATCCTCTGGGAGATCCAGCTTTAGTGCAGCGTTTAGCCGATCGCAAAGTAACGGCATTCAGCATGGAAATGATCCCGCGCACCAGCCGCGCTCAAAGCATGGATGCGCTGTCATCTCAGGGTAACGTCGCCGGTTACAAAGCGGTACTGATCGCAGCAGCCGCTTTGCCGAAATATTTTCCGATGCTGACAACGGCGGCGGGTACAATTCGCCCCGCGAAAATATTGGTAATGGGTGTAGGCGTTGCTGGCTTGCAGGCGATCGCCACTGCGCGCCGTTTGGGTGCGGTAGTCGAAGCCTTCGACATCCGCCCGGAAACAAAAGAACAAGTGCAAAGTTTGGGCGCTAAATTCCTTGATGTCGAACTCAAGGAAGAAACCGTCGCCGCCGGTGGCTATGCTAAAGAGCTATCAGAAGCGGCTAAAGAATACACCCGCCAAGTGCTCACCCAACACGTCAGCGCTTCCGATGCAGTGATTACAACCGCTCAAGTTCCTGGCAGAAAAGCACCTATTTTAGTTACTAGAGAAATGGTTTCTCAAATGAAGCCCGGATCGGTAATTGTTGACCTCGCGGGCGAACAAGGCGGCAATTGCGAATGCACGGAAGCGGGGAAAGATGTTGAATGGAACGGCGTTAATGTCATCGGCCCGATTAATGTGCCCTCGTCGATGCCGGTACACGCTAGCGAAACTTACTCGAAGAATATCTCGGCTTTAGTTCAGTTGATGGTGAAAGATAAGGAACTCAATTTGAATTTTGAAGACGATATCATCGCTGGTGCTTGTGTGGCTCGCGATGGTGAGATTAGCAACCAGCGAGTTCGCGATGCTTTGACGGCTGAGGCTTCAGCAGTCAATAGTTAGGAGTCATTATAGGGAACCTAAATCATAATGTCTATCGTTACAATGCTCTGCATTGTAATGTACTCCAGGAAGCTATGCCTCCAGTCTATACCGGAGGCATAGCCTCCCATGAATGCGTTCCCAGCCTCCTGGGTGGGAACGAGTCAAATGACTAATGACTAATAACCAATTACCAATTACCACTTGTTATGGCAGAAGGATTGATTGCAGGTTTAGTGGTGTTTACTCTAGCGTCGTTTGTGGGATTTGAAGTAATTAATAAAGTCCCGCCGACGCTGCACACACCTTTGATGTCGGGATCGAATGCGATTTCTGGAATTGCCGTTTTAGGTGCAATTCTGATTTCTGGCCAAGGCAATGTGACTGTTACTTCGATTTTGGGGACGATCGCGATCGCCCTGGCCACAATTAACGTTGTCGGCGGTTTCTTAGTAACCGATCGAATGCTGCAAATGTTCAAGAAAAAAGAGGTTAAAGCGTGAGCGATTTTCTGCCCAGTGGCATTCAGCTAGGTTATTTAGTTGCCGCATCTTTGTTTATTATCGGTTTGAAACAGTTGGGTTCCCCTGCAACCGCCCGTCAAGGGAATGTGTTAGCTGCGATCGGGATGTTAATTGCGATCGTCGGTACGTTGCTGGAAAAGCAAGTAGTCAGCTACGAATTGATTGCTGTCGGAATTATCGTCGGTTCCATTTTGGGAACGATTATGGCGAATACCGTGGCGATGACGGATATGCCGCAGATGGTGGGTTTGCTTAACGGTTTCGGGGGCGCGGCTTCTGCACTCGTTGCTGTGGGAGAATTCTGGCGCTATCTCAGCATCCCGGAATCGCCTGCGCCTGATGCGACAATCACGATCCTTTTGGGTGTGCTCATTGGCGGAATTACTTTCACTGGTAGCCTTGTGGCGTTTGCGAAACTGCAAGAATTGCTACCTGGTGCGCCCATGACGTTTCCGCTACAACAGCCGTTTAATGCCATGCTGGCGATCGCACTTTTAGCCGGCAGCGGTTATATGCTGACGAATCCCGAAAATGTGCCGGTATTCCTGGCTTTGGTGGCGATTTCCAATATTCTGGGAATCATGTTTGTGCTGCCGATTGGGGGCGGCGATATGCCCGTGGTGGTTTCGCTGCTTAACTCTTATTCGGGGATTGCGGCGAGTGTGGCTGGGTTCATTTTGATGAACAATATGCTGATTATCGCTGGTGCATTGGTGGGCGCGTCGGGGATTATTTTGACGCAAATCATGTGCAAGGCGATGAATCGATCCTTGGGTAGTGTGCTGTTTAGCGCCTTTGGTAGCGGTGGCGGTAGTGCTGGGGCTGCTGCTGGGGCTGCTGGTGTTACTGACAAAACTGTTCGCAGCATCAATCTCGAAGAAAGTGCGATGATGTTGGGTTATGCGCGATCGGTTGTAATTATTCCCGGTTACGGAATGGCTGTAGCGCAAGCACAGCACGCCGTGCGCGAGTTAGCCGACGGTTTGGAAAAAATGGGTGTTGACGTGAAATACGCGATTCACCCGGTGGCTGGGCGGATGCCTGGACACATGAATGTGCTGTTGGCGGAAGCAAACGTGCCTTATCCGCAGTTGTACGATATGGACGACATCAATCCGCAGTTTGAAGAAACGGATGTGGCGTTGGTGATTGGTGCGAATGATGTGGTGAATCCGGCGGCGCGTCACGATACGGCGAGCCCGATTTACGGGATGCCGATTTTGGAGGTTGATAAGGCCAAGCATACGATCGTGATTAAGCGCGGGATGAGTGCTGGTTTTTCCGGTGTAGATAATGAGTTGTTCTACAAGGATAAGACGATGATGTTGTTTGGTAGCGCTAAGGATGTGGTTGCCAAATTGGTTTCTGAGGTGAAACAGTTGTAGGATTTTTTAAGACTCAATAAAAACCCGGTTTTTTGGAGAAACCGGGTTTTTGTTTTGGGTTTTTATAGATGCTAATCTAGGCTACTCGTTCATTTCAAAAAGATATCGAGGTAATCCTGACTGCCGAATAATAGACTGCAAAGTGCCAATTTTGATTTCTGAATAATTGGGTACAGGAACCGTTACAGTTGTATTGGGTAGTCGCTGCTGCATGATAATATGACTGCCGCGCTGCCGCACTTGAACAAAGTCATATTGTTCTAAAATCTGACAAACTTGAGCCGCTGATAGAACCCGCAGTTTACCCAACACTCACCTCTACACGAGTCACAAAAAATTCACTATGCAGTCGATTCTTGACTTCAGAAGGATCTGCTGTTTCAAAAAATAGTTCCAGCGCTTCGATCAGATTTTGTCGCGCTTCTTCTATATTGTCACCTTGGCTGGCAATATCAAGTTCTGGGCAAAGGGATATATAGCCGTCGCCTTGTCGTTCAATAATTGCTGTAAACTGTTGTGTTGACTTCATAATTTGAAGTGGCGGACTGCCAAGCTCAAACAATTATACTTTTACTTGAGATTATATCACATCTTTCGCTGTTCGGTGGAGACGGGCGATCGCCCTATACAATACTAGCTTGGTTTAAATAGTCACGGGCGATCGGTGCTAGTCAAATATACCTGCGATCGGAGATTTTTTAAATATAATGAAATCCTAAAGAATTAATAGAACTGCAAAAATTGTACTAACCTTAGAGCTAAAGTCAATTAAATTAAAAAATTTTCAACTATGTCAGATAAACCTTTTAATATCCGCCAACTAAATGGCCTAGATTATGACGAAGCAGAACCACTCCTGGAAGATTATCAGGAAACGCTAATCGAGCTATTTGTCAATTCTCCCGAAGGAGAAGAATACTGTAAAACTTATCCAGACGTTGGATTTTGGATCTCGCAGTTCATTTATTACGGTTTCGGCTATGAAGGTTTTACGCTGCCTCGCATGAAAGTGGAAGATGTGGCAACTGTAGTGGAAGAGTTGTTTCCCAGGAAAGTGAGTTTGCTTTCGCCGGAAGAAGGTGAAAATGCTATCCCGGAATTATTGGCGTTCTGGCAATTTTTGAAGCGAGAATTTAAACTGCGAAATGCCACTTCAATTATCAAATACCTGCGGGATATCGAGCAGGAATTTAAGGAAATTATGGAAGATTCCTCTAAATTTGGGTTTGCCAAATCCTTTGTAACGCTCGGTCATCAAGCAGGGTTTGATATGAGTACGGGGGAAGGTATAACACAATTTCAGGAGATATATAATGCTAGCATTGCTCCTATAATGGCAGCTAAAAACTCCGATACATCGGGATTTTCCAGCAAACCGATAAGTGGTAGTGCTGTCAATGGCTCTAAAGCAAGTAAAGAAAAACAAAAAAAAGCAAAAAATACGGCGGCTGAATCGAGAAAACGCAACCGCACTAAGAAAAAATGAGGTTTAGCAAGTATCTATCCTCACTTCACTCTTCTTCTGATTCTTCTCAGCATCTTGTTAGCTTCTTCCCTCCCGCGAAACTTCCAAACTAATAAATAACACATCAAACAAAACCCGAAAATTCCTAACACGATCACACTTTCTTCCGGTGAGTGGGTAGTTCTATCGAACTTCCCACTCTTCGGACTTGCTTGGATGTTGTTAGTTCGAGCGACCGTGCGATCGCCCGCTTGTAAGTTAAAATTGTGTTGTTTAATCGCATTACTATTTTTAAATTTTCGATCTATTTCTTGAAATGACTTCGCCTGTTCGCAGCTTGTTAAGGATAATCCCATAAGGATAAAAATTAGGAAATAACAGGGCTATTTCACGATTTTTACTTCCATTTATGGAGAAAGCGACTAAATGAATATAAGACTGACTCGTGGGAAGGCAGAAACCGGGTTTTTTGCGAAAATACTTCGTATACAGCCACAAATTCCCTGAAAAACCCGGTTTCTTTGGTCTGAGTGCGCGGTCAGAAACCGGTTTTTTTGCGAAATACTTCGTACACAGCGACCGATTCTCTAAAAAACGCGGTTTCTTTGGTCTGAGTGCGTAATTCCTGCGAATAATTTCTACAATAGCGGTGTATGATTTTTTCGATCGCACATTAATACGATCGTACCATTTTTTTCAAGTCGCAGCTAGGGGTAAGGAATCAGTATTGCCGAGGTGTGGTAACAAAACGGGCTATCGCGCTGATTCAAGCGCTATAATCTAGCTAATAGATTGCATTCAAATTCTGTTGGTTAATTGCAGATATTTGTCAGGATACGGCACTGCCGTATCCCTACCCGAATTGTTTCTAGGGACAGGGAACTGGGGTGTACTCTAACCTGGATGTTATCTAATCTTAATTAGATAGCAAACAATGACACTTAAAAAATTAGAAAAACAACTCCTTGCCTTAACTCTTGGGGAAAAAACTTAGGCAATACAGCTATTAGTCCAAAGTTTAAGCAATCCTTGGCAAGGAATAGAAAAAACTCAGGGCGTGTGCGGTGGCGATGCTAGAATTGCCAAGAGTCGCATACCTATTTGGTCGCTGGTAAATTATCGCATTCTGGGTGCAAATGATGTGCGGATTTTGCAAGAGTTTCCTCAGTTGAGTGCAGCAAATTTAGCAAATGCTTGGGCTTATGCTGAGGCACACCCAGAAAAAATTGAAGCAGCGATCGCGAGAAATGAGGAAGCCTAAAAAATGGCAGAATTTTGCTATAGCAAGTCTATTTGAGTCATGAATGTAGAACCACCTGCAACGCTTGTAATCATTGAATCGATTGTTTACAAATCAAATGGTTTTGCTATATAATCTAACTAATATCAAATCCGAGCGATCGCACTTATGACTATACAAGAATTAGAAACTCAAGTCTTAACCTTAAATCTCGCTGATAAAGCTAAACTAATCAGCATCCTAACTCAAAATTTAACCAACGGTTCTTTAGGCATTAAAAAGGCTCCCGGTGTCTGTGGAGGGGATGCCTGTGTCGGCAATACTCGCATACAAGTTTGGGTACTGGTGGGTTATCGCCGTCTCGGATGCAGCGATGCGGAACTTTTTAAGTGCTATCCCCATTTGACTGCGGCTGATTTAGTCAATGCTTGGGCTTATGCTGATGCTTACCCAGAAGAAATTGAACAAGCAATCAAAGAAAATGAGGAAGCCTAAAACATGGCGCGACTTTATGCAGACGAACAGTATCCGTTGCCAGTAGTTGAGTTTCTTCGACCTTTAGGTCACGATGTATTAACAGTTCAAGAAGCCGGAAACGCAGGGTTAGGGATTCCTGATGAGGATGTATTGGCTTTTGCTGTGAGTAATGAGCGAGCAGTTTTGACTCTCAATCGAGGGGATTTTATTCGGCTGCATCGCTCACAACCCAACCATGCTGGTATTATCATTTGTACTCAAGATAGCAACTGGGAAAGACAGGCGGCCCGAATTAATGAGGCTATTTCTGTGATCGATACTTTGAACGGTAAATTGATTCGAGTTAACCGTCCTTCGACATGAAAAAAAGCCGAGCGCCCCAAACCCGTCCTAAAATCTTACAATTAAATCCCCCATTGCTCCCAAGATTAGGTAAAATTATTGGCGTGTCTGAGGATAAACTATATGCGCTGGGTTCGATATATTGCGATCGCGATCGTCAATGCTTTCGGTGTCGTCATCGGTATTATTTGGGTTGCAGTCCCCGCAACAGTGGCTCAACCTTCCCTAAACTACCAACTCGCAATCACTCCGCGACAGTCAGAGGGCGAAACTCCGCAATCCCTCCCCGAACTCTACAAATTGCGCGATCGCCTCAAAGTACAATTAGATAACCTTGCCAAAACTCCCGACAGCGCCCCGTTTTCCCTAGAACTTTGGAAATCAGCAATCCACCGCCAGCAATCCCAAACTCTGACGCAGCAACTCCAAAACGTTCAAAGTCAGATTCAAATAGAAGAAAGAGCCAAATATAATTGGGACGATGCTGCTAAATTTGCCGCCCAAGCAGTCTTAATTGGACGCACTTCTAATCCTTCTTCTACTACTTGGGAACAGTCGCAACGCTTGTGGCAAATTGCTATCAATACCCTACGACTCATTCCTCACGGTTCTTTTTTGGCTGAGGGGGCGATCGACAAAACCATCGAATACCAAGGAAACCTCAGTGTCGCTACCTATGAAATGCAAGTTGCACGTTCTGTTGAGAAAGTTAGAGCCGAGGAAGAAGAGATAAGAGAGAGAGCAAGAAAAGAGCAAGAGAAAAAAGAATTTGCTCGTCGAGAAATAGAGAGAAAAGAGCAAGAGAAAAAAGACCGGGCTAGAAAAGAACTTGAAAGGCAAGAATTCCAAAGGCAAGAATTAGCCAGAAAAGAACTAGAAAAAAAAGAACTTGAGAAGCAAGAATTAGCTAGACAAGAACTTGAGAAGCAAGAATTAGCTAGACAAGAACTTGAGAAGCAAGAATTAGCTAGACAAGAATTAGCTAGACAAGAACTTGAGAAGCAAGAATTAGCTAGACAAGAATTAGCCAGACAAGAACTTGAGAAGCAAGAACTACAAAGGCAAGAATTAGCTAAACAAGAACTAGAAAGGCAAGAACTAGAGAGAAATCAGCAAGCAACTTCTCAACCAACTCCTGAATCAACTGCAACACCAACTCCCGCCCCCGTTACGCCTGCTGCGTCGCCGCCTAACTTTTTCTTTGCGGGAGATACCAACAGAGATGGCCAAATTAACGAGCAAGACGAAGAGGGAAAAGAACAATGGTCTTTGTCCAAGGGCGCGCTAATTTTATTTAACGATCGCAATAACGATCGCGGCAAGATACCGACTTGGAAACAAACCAAAGTTAGCGCTCCCCGCCGTGCAGCAATGCTTTCTCAAGTTAACTTAACACTGTCTGAAAACTTCAAAACCTCTCAGTTATTTCTCACGGCTGACAGCATTGCTAGCCCTCACATCAGCGTTTTTCAGAAGACGGGCGACGGCTGGCAACCTGTAGATATATCCGGTGCTAAACCTCTAGTTTTTAGCACGGATATTGTTTTAGGTGTCGAAGCCAAACAATTTGCCGATCGCAATTGGAACGGCACTGTTAATCTCAAAGCAACTGCCCAAAACAACGGCCAAGAAATTGCCTCCACAACAATCAAAATGGGCGTTAGTCCTTGGATGATACCGCCAAATACAGCACCAGTAACCGAAGTTCAGGTCAGCGACAGAGGCTCGGTAAACAGCGAATTTATCTCGCAACTAAAACAAGCAGTAGAGCCCACGGGCGCTAGAGTAAAAATTATCCAGGGCGATCGCACTTGGATGCAAGATACCCAGAAAAACGGATACGTTCAACTCCCCGAAGAATCGGAGATACGCCAGTTTAATGTAGCCCTAAAAAGCAATAGTGATCTAGAGAAAAACCCGCCTATTAAATCAACTCAAAACCGGGATTGGAAAGTAGTAAAAATTGGCAATCCTCGTTCTTTAGACCCTGTAAGTCAGTGGTCTGACGGATACGGCAATTTGCAGGTGACACCGCCGATTCCCGGACACCCAATGGGTCGAGTTTATTACGGGAATTCGGGAAATGCTAGTTTTAATCCAGAGGTACTTGATTTTATTCAAGCTCAGAGAATTCAAGGGCCGCCAGTGGATATTGATACTTCTTGGCTTTTGACTCGCCAAGTCGATGAAATTATCAATTTTATTCCCACTCAAACTCCCGGACAATATGTAATGGCGATCGCCAGTCCCGAAGCCGGAGTTAAGCTGTTGGAAGAATTGGAGGGAAGAGGTTACGGCGATGTGACGATCAATCGTGGTTTGAGCACTCAAACAACTGTCAGCGCCGCCTTGCAAAACCGTGCTTTAATTCAACACAATCTCTATTTGCAAAATCAGAAACTTAATCCGATTATAGAGAAGTTGAAAAGAGAGTTTTCACTCGGAGACGACCAAATTATTCAAGTTCCGGTGATGTTTGGCTACAGCGGTTATGCTTGGTGGCCGAATATGGTCAATTCGGTGCCAGTTAACGGCAAGTTGTTAGTTTCAAATCCGCGCGGGCCAATGATTGAGGGTGTAGATTACACTCAGGAAAGATTGCGCCAACTGCTGCTTCCTGCTGGGGTCAGCGTTAGTTTTCTGGATGACAGGTATTATCAAGAATTGAAAGGGAACGTGCAGTCGGCGACGAATACTGTGAGGAAGCCAGAAGACCGACCTTTTTGGCAGTCTTTGCCTAATAATTGATCCCAGTAGTAATTTGCGATCGCAATTTGTACTCAATATTTACGGAAAATTGGTAAATTGCGATCGCCCCAGCAGAGAGATTTCTCGATCGACACGGACGGCATTTTGTCAATAGCCGTGCCGTATTGGTGCAGTGCAGGCGATCGCACCAGTAACGTAAAATGTCTAAAAGCGGTCTTTGTAAAATAAATTTAGCCCCATGAGCGACGAACAGGAAAAAAAACAAATTTTGACTCAGCAACCGGAAACAATTTCGCCTACCAGCGATGAGTTCGATCGCAGTGAAATTGCCAGTGTTGATTCAACTTCCGCATCAGCAGAAACTCCCGCAGAAATTGCCGCGCCCGAAGATATTTCAGCGCCAATCGACGCAGCCGAAATAATTCCAGTTGCCGCCGATAGCACGCCGGAAACAACTCAAATTACAAGTTATCCGCCTCCAACAATTCCAACTGCCCACCCCGATCCCAAACCACCTCGGTCGTGGCAAATATTAGCAGTTTTTCTCAGCGGAATGTTAGTCGGTTCCGTCCTTAGTGTCGGCAGTTTGCTAGCGTGGAGAATGTATCAGGAAAGAGCGAACCTTCAAATCAGACTACCCGCGGACGTACCCCTCCCCGAAAGCCCTCCGCCTGTCGTAACAGCGCCCGCCAACCGTCGCCCCGGACTTCCCCCAGCACCTGGAACTCGACTGCCCGCCACAATCTATCCGTCGCCCCGTCCCACTCAAATACCCTCTCTCTCTGGCGTTCCCCAACTTGCTTCGCCGTCACCCTCGCCGTTGCCTTCTCCTTCTCCTTCTCCTTCTCCGGCTGCGGTTGAAACCCCTGTAACCGAGCGAGTTTACTTTAAAGGTGGTGCTACGGGAACTACTCTGAGCAATAGTTTGCGAGCCAACATATCCAGGCGCTACTTACTGGAGTGCAATAGTGGCCAAAGCATGACAATAAATGTTCAAGAAGGTCAAGTTAGCGCCGCAATTATTGCTCCTAACGGTGAAAATTTAGGTACTGCTGACAGCAAAGGTCAGTGGCAAGGTCAACTAGCCAGTAGCGGCGATTATACTATTGAAATTTCAGGCGATCGCCAAGCAAACTACCAAGTGAAAATTGAAGTTAAATAGCAACTATAATTGTATCAGGGGGTAGTTACACAATACATAAACCCGCCCTGGTTCCCAAGTACAAATTACCCATTACTAATTACCAATGGTTGCACAAATATCTCCAAGTATCTACGAAGCAAAAACCCAAGAAATTGCCAAAGAAATCCTGAAGGCAACTCAAGACAAAAAGCGATCTTTTTTCGGTCAACTCCAAGACCAAATGCGCTGGGACGACAAACTCATGGATTGGGCGATGGCTAGCCCCGGACTGCGGGTGCAGTTGTTTCGATTTATTGATTGTTTGCCGGCCCTCCGCAGCAGGCCGGAAATTGCCCGCCACCTGCAAGAATACCTGACGGCTGAAGAAGTAGAATTGCCGGAAGCTTTGAAAAAATTGCTCAATTTTACTAACGCTGATTCGATTCCTGGACAATTGGCTGCGACGACGGTTGCGCCTGCGGTGGAAACTTTGGCGCACAAGTATATTTCTGGGGAAAATATCAAGCAGGTAGTTAAAACTTTAGAGCGACTTCGCAAAGATAAAATGGGTTTTACAGTTGACCTTTTGGGGGAAGCTGTCATTACTGAAACTGAGGCGCAAATTTATCTTAACCGCTATTTAGAATTGATGGAGGAACTCGCTAATGCAGCAAAAAATTGGTCGCAGGTAGATGCAATTGACAAAGCTGATGATGAAACTTTGCCGCGAGTTCAAGTATCCGTAAAATTAACAGCTTTTTATTCTCAGTTTGATCCCTTGGATGCTAAAGGTAGCGAGGAGAAAGTAAGCGATAGAATTCGCATTTTACTGCGCCGCGCTAAGGAGTTGGGTGCGGCTGTTCATTTCGATATGGAACAGTATGCTTACAAAAGTTTAACTCTGACCATTCTCAAAGACTTATTGTTAGAGGAAGAGTTTCGCAGTCGCACGGATATCGGAATTACATTGCAAGCATATTTGCGCGACAGTGCCCAAGATTTGCAAAACCTGATTTCGTGGGCAAAAAAACGCGGAAATCCGGTAACTGTGCGTCTGGTAAAAGGCGCTTACTGGGATCAGGAAACTATCAAAGCGATGCAGAAAGATTGGCCACAGCCGGTCTACAATGACAAAGTTGCTACCGATGCCAATTTCGAGCAGATGACGCAGTTGCTGCTAGAAAATCACGAATATTTGTATGCAGCTATTGGCAGTCATAATGTGCGATCGCAAGCGAGGGCGATCGCCATTGCCGAGACTCTCAATATACCGCGCCGCCGCTTTGAAATGCAAGTGCTGTATGGCATGGGCGACAAATTGGCTAAGCTTTTGGTCGATCGGGGTTATCGCGTCCGAGTCTACTGTCCCTACGGCGACTTATTGCCGGGAATGGCTTATTTGATCCGCCGTTTGCTGGAAAATACCGCCAACAGTTCTTTCATCCGGCAAAGTTCCGAAGAAATGCCGATCGAACAATTGTTAGCCGCGCCCGTTGCTAACGGAAATGACCAGCTAGTTTACAGCAAAGTATTTCCCAACGTTGCGGATACCGACTACGCCAATACCAAATTGCGGCAACAAGCAGAAACAGCCATCAAATCAGTGCGCGCCAACTTAGGTAAAACCTATTTACCGCTAATCAATGGCGAGTACCAAAATACGGAAGCAACCGTTAACTCTCTCAACCCTTCCAATCCCACAGAAGTAGTCGGCACCATCGGATTGCTTTCCGAAGAACAAGCCAAACAAGCCCTTGAAGCAGCAAAAGCAGCCTCCACCAGTTGGCGAAAAACCCCCGTCCGCCAGCGCGCCGGCGTCCTCCGCAAAGCAGCAGAATTGATGGAACAGCGGCGGCACGAACTGTCAGCTTGGATGGTGTTTGAAGTCGGCAAACCCGTCAGAGAATGCGATGCCGAAGTCTCCGAAGCTATAGATTTTTGCCGCTACTACGCCGACGAAATGGAACGCTTAGAACAAGGTAAAAATTACGATATTCCCGGAGAAACTAACCGCTACACCTATCAGCCGCGCGGCATTTCTTTAATCATTTCACCTTGGAATTTCCCCCTGGCAATTCCCGTTGGCATGACAGTTGCATCGCTGGTGGCAGGTAATTGTACTTTACTCAAACCTGCGGAAGTTTCCTCTGTAATTGCAGCAAAAATCACAGAAATTTTGCTAGAAGCTGGTATTCCCAAAGGCGTATTTCAATACGTGCCTTGCAAAGGTTCAACCGTCGGCGCTTACATGGTGAAACATCCTGACGTTCACATGATTACTTTCACCGGTTCTCAGGAAGTTGGCTGTCAAATTTATGCCGATGCTGCGATTTTGCAGCCTGGACAAAAACACCTGAAACGAGTAATTGCTGAAATGGGCGGCAAAAATGCAATTATTGTCGATGAAAGTGCGGATTTAGACCAAGCAGTTGCAGGCGTAGTTTATTCGGCATTTGGATACAGCGGCCAAAAATGTTCCGCTTGTTCGCGAGTAATTGTGGTCGAATCAGTGTACGATAATTTTGTGGCAAGATTGGTAGAAGCGACGCGATCGCTCAATGTCGGCCCAGCAGAAAATCCCGGCACTCAAGTTGGCCCTGTGATCGATGCAAATGCCCATTCGCGCATCCGCGAATACATCGAAACAGGCCGCGCCGAAGCTAAAATAGCTTTAGAAATGCCGGCACCGGAAACCGGTTATTTTGTCGGCCCAGTCATTGTTACGGAAGTATCGCCCACAGCAACTATCGCCCAAGAAGAAATTTTCGGCCCAGTTTTGTCCGTGATTCGGGCAAAGAATTTCAGCGAAGCGATTGCGATTGCTAACGGCACGAATTTTGCTTTAACCGGCGGATTGTATTCTCGCACACCTTCGCATATCGATCGAGCCACATCCGATTTTGAAGTCGGAAACCTGTACATCAATCGCGGAATCACAGGCGCTGTGGTATCGCGGCAACCCTTCGGAGGATTCAAACTTTCGGGAGTTGGTTCTAAAGCTGGCGGCCCGGATTATTTGCTGCAATTCCTCGAACCCCGCACCATAACCGAAAATATTCAGCGGCAGGGTTTTGCGCCGATTGAAGGAGTAGATGATTAATCATTCCTTTGTTCGTAGTGAGCACTGAAGTCCTCTTTTTCTCTCTGGCTGTTCAGTTAGTAGGGTGCGCCTAGCGCACCTTACGGGTGGGGTAACAGAAAAAAATTATGCTAGATCAGCTAGTTATAAAATGGAATCTACTAAAGATCGCGATCGACTAAATTCTCACAACCCTTCAGTTGACAAGTGGCTGCGATTTTTAATTATCGCCGTATTAGTCATAGGCATTTTATTTCGATTCGCCAATCTCGATCGCAAATTTTACTGGATCGACGAAACATATACTTCTTTGAGAGTTTCTGGCTACACCGAAGCCGAAATAATCAAACAAATTTCGTACCAGAAAATAACCTCGCCCTCGGATATACAAAAATTTCAGCAGATAAATTCCCAAAAAACTTTAAGGGATACCCTGAATTCTTTAGCAACAGAAGACCCCCAACACCCGCCACTGTATTACGTACTAGCGCGATATTGGGCGCAATGGTTCGGCAGTTCCGTTGCAGCAATGAGAAGTTTGCCCGCCGTGATTAGCTTGCTAGTATTTCCCGCAATTTATTGGCTGGCTTGGGAGTTATTTGAATCTTCAGCAGTAGCGTGGATGGCGATCGCAATTTTCGCAATTTCTCCCTACCACATCTTGTTTGCCCAAGAAGCGAGACAGTACAGTTTGTGGACAGTAACTACTATTTTATCCAGTGCAGCGTTGTTGCGAGCAATGCGCCCTGACGAAAATCAAAAACCTCTCGCCCTCGCTCTTTCTTGGGCGCTTTATGCAGGCACAGCAACACTGGGATTGTACACCCACTTGTTATTTGTCTGTGTCGCTGCCGCCCACGCCATCTACGTCACAGTTATTGCCAACTGGCGCGATGTTAAAACATTTATTGCCTATTATATAGCAGCTTTAATCGCCTTTATCGGCTTCATGCCTTCCCTCGTCAATACTGTAGAAAGCTTTAAACAAATTAGAAGCACAACAGCATGGGCAGAACAGACAAATTTCTTAAGATTAGTCAGCAGGTGGGTGGGTTCCGTCAGCATAGCATTTTTTGATATTGGGGTTGATGGAACTGCCAACGCCACACAACTAGCCTTGCTAGTTCCTGTGGGCATAATCCTGCTAGCTTTAGTCTGCTATGCCCTTTATTTTCTGTGCAGACATACACCAAAGCGAGTGTGGTTGCTTGTATTGTTATTAATTGCAACAACTGCTTTGTTTTTAGCAGTACCTGATATAATGAAAGGTGGAAGGCGATCGGCAAATCCGCGATATTTAGTTCCTTGTTATGTGGGAATTCAGCTAGCAGTGGCTTACCTGCTGTCTGCGAAAATTAGTAACAATTTGGATAACTTCAAACAGCAAAAACTGTGGAAAATAGTTATAGTTGCAGTGTTTTTCGCAGGTATTATATCCGGTGGAGTTAGTTCTCAAGCAGACAGTTGGTGGAATAAAGGCAGCGGTTGGTTGCCACCCGAATTGGAAGTAGCTGGGACTGTAAATCAAGCCAGTAATCCCCTGATAATTAGCGATGCCAGTATCGTATATATCATGTTTTTAAATTATCATCTAGAACCAAAAGTCAAACTGCTAATAAGACCCGGCTGTTACACTTCTTGCTACAAAAATCGAAATTTGGCACTTAAAAAACCGCTAGCCTCTCAAATTCCCGAGGGTTTCAGCGACTTGTTTTTATACAGACCGTCAAAGGGTTTGCGATCGGCAATTCAGCAACAAAACTATCAAATAGAGCCGGCTGACGCTAATGTTGAGCTTAATCTGTGGAAAATTACTAAAAAATAATCTAAAACATTAAGGCAAAAAACACGGGTTTCCTGCCCAAAAATAACTGTCTTATTCACTGCGACATACTGGCCATAAACGGCATTTTGGGAAGTATGTCGCAAGTAGAGTTCGATAGGTTTGCTTTTCGTGGTAAGCTAAAAGTAAAGAATCAAAAAATAACATCAAAAATCTCAAATGACAGTCACTGAAACCTCCAACATTCGTAAACTGCTGTGTGATCCAGACTTAGGGCTGATTCCTCACCTAGAAAAGTGCCTGAAAGATTTGCACTCATCTGCGATCGCCAGTGGAGAGAAATTCAAGGTAGAACCTTACGATATAGAACTCAAAAGCTGCCACACCCAGAAGCATCCCAACGACCAAAAACCCCTCGTCACCCAGTCAGTGTTAATAAAAGTTCCCCTGACGGGGAAAGTTCAAGATAAGATGCACCTATATCTGATCGCAACTGAGTTGCAGAACCAAATCGACTTCAAAATTATCGACTGGAGTGCCTTAGAACGCCGTCAATACGACATTCAGGGCATCCCCTTAAAGCAGCCGATCACCAAAATAGACGGCGAGATGAATTACGAGTTAGTATTCGATCGACCAAACTACTGCTGCATCACCCTATGTCGCCAATTTGACTTAACTTACGCCGCCAATTTTTAATACCAATTCTGAAAAGTAGTGATACAGATTGATTGTACGGAAGCGTCTGTAGGGACATGGCATTGCCGTGTCCGGTGCGGGGAGTAAGACACGGCATTGCTGTGTCCCTACAGTGAATAATTGATATAAGATTGAGGATTGTAGATTGATCGCACTTGCATCAAATTCCAACCCCTCGATTGGCAGTTTCTGCAAGGATCCTCTTAATATCAGCAGGAGTCAGACTCGGATTTGCTTGTAACATTAAAGCTATCACGCCGGATACTTGTGGCACTGCCATTGAAGTACCCGCAAAATATCGATAGGGAATCCCCGGTTGAGAAAGCGGCACAGTTGAATAAACATCACCCGCATCAGCCATGCCACCGTCGCCGCCGGGAGCAACAAAATAATTAATTGCCTCCGCACCCGCCCGGTTAGAATAATCCGCAAACAAGCCATTTCTGGTAACACCACCGACAGCAATTCCTACCTCATTGGCAAACCGAGCCGGATAATCAGCTTGTGGGCGAGCATCATTTCCCGCCGCCGAAATCACGATCGCCCCTTGAGCTTCAGCGGCTCGAATCGCATCCAATTCTTGATCGTTTAACTGGAGGCCGCCCAAACTCACATTAATTATTTTCGCTCCCTTTGCCACCGCATAATTAATCGCATTAATTTCATCTCTAATTTTGCCGACTCCCGCTTCATCGAGTATTTTCAAAGGCATAATCTTCGCAGTTGGAGCTGTGCCAGTAATCCCAACCCCATCTTTTTTCGCAGCAACTAAACCCGAAATATGAGTGCCGTGATTGTTATCATCCATCGGGTCATTATCGTTGTTGACAAAATCCCATCCCCTGAAATCATCAACAAAGCCATTGCCATCGTCATCAACCCCGTTGCTAGCTTTATTGCGACCGATCGCATCAACACCAGTTTCCCCCGCATTGCTCCAAATATTCCCCGTCAAATCCGGGTGATTGTAGTCAACTCCGCTGTCAATAACTGCCACCACAATTCCGTCTCCAGTCAAGCCCTGGGCCCAAACTTCTGGAGCTTTAATTAAATCTCTGCCCCACTCGTCGCCGCCCAAGTCGGGAACATCAGGAAAAGTTGCAGTACCTTGAGCTTTAGCAACTGCTGCCGCTGCATTCACCAAACCGAACCCAAAACGAGAGTCAAAACCCTGCAAGTTGCTCGCATTGTTATCAGAAACAGTTGCCGGGGTTGCAGACAGATTGAGGGAGAAATTTGTACTGCCTTGGTATTGATAAATTCGGATAAAGTAAGTTCCTGCAGCTAAACCGTTGATGTCGATCGCTTCCGGCGATAAATCCGGTTGTTGAGAAGAAGCAATAATATCCGTGAAGTCAATAGAATTGTCGCCGTTAATATCTTTAATTAGAGCAACGTCAACATCCGCCGTCAAACCGCTGACAGTTAATTTAAAGTCGCTAATTGCAGGCAAAGTAAAGCGGTAAAGGCCGTCTGGCCGAGCGTTGCTAACCGAGTCTGCGATCGTTTGAGTGCCGCCCAAAACGCCTAAATCGCGAGCTTGATCCAGTTGGTTGCCCAATACGGTAGTTGCAGAGATGAATGTATCGGCGAGGTCTTGTGGAGATGCGTTGGCTACCAAGCCTAAAATAGCATTGGATTGGCGAATTTTAATTAATGTATTGGAAATACCGGGGGCGATCGATATTTCTTCGAGAATCAAGTCAGCTTCGGTAAGATTGTCAGTCAGTCCGATCGAATCCACAAAACTGTTAAAGTCAGTAATAACGTCTGCAGTAGCCGGATCGGAGACTGCGGAGTCGCTGCGGAGGACAAAGGTATCTGGGCCCAAACCCCCTGTCAGCGTATCTTTGCCGCCATCGCCCACTAAAACGTCGCTGCCGTCGCCGCCGTTGAGGGCGTCTCCTCCCTTGCCTCCCTGCAAGGTATCGCTGCCGGCATCGCCAAACAGGATGTCGCTGCTGACACCGCCGTTAAGCACATCGTTGTCTGCACCCCCTAACAGGGTATCGGAATTGCTGCCGCCGAGAATGCGATCGTTACCATTATCACCGCTGATGCGATCGGCATCCGAGGAACCGACAATAAAATCGTTGCCGCCGAGGGCAAAAAGTCCGTTAGGATAAGGAGTCAAAAAGCCCTGAGTCAAGGCGAAACTATTGGGGCTATCATCTAACAGATAGGAAAGACCGTCAGGGCTCGGGCCGGGCATAGAAATGTACTCCTAGCGAGGTATATCGATCTAAATTTTAGATTTTAAATTTAAGTTTGTGGTTAAACACGCCCTAAATAGTCTGTAAGGCGGGCATTACGCATAGTCTTTAGAGGTCTGCATAGGTTAGGTTAAACAGATTTATTCCGTTATATCATGCCGTGTAAATCAACCACAATTCCGCCTTGGCCAATCTAAAATATAAAATCTCAAACAGTATAACTTAATCCCAAATTCAAAATCGGGATCAGAAAATGGGAAAACAACACTTGCATCGAATTCAGAATTTTTTAAATCTAGCGAAATCGCATTTAAAGCCTTATTTGCGCTATTTGATTTTGGGCGGGACGTTTTTATTTATTGCCAAAGCTTTTTTAACTCACTGGCGAGAAGTCGCGAATATCCAAATTCGAGCCGAAAGTTTTCCGTTGCTGGCGATCGCCCTTGGCGTCACTTTATTGTCTCTAATTTTTGTCGGCTGGGTGTGGATGTTGATTTTGCGGGAATTCCGCCAACCTGTAACTGCCGCCTGGGCGATTCAAGTTTTTCTTAAAACTAATATTGCCAAGTATTTGCCGGGGAATATTTGGCATTTTTGGGGTCGAATATTGGAAGCCAAAAATGCCGGCATTTTCCCCAAAGCTGCTACTCTCAGCGTATTGCTGGAACCCCTGCTGATGGCTTCTGCGGGCGTTTTGATTGGGTTGATTTGTTTTGACAAATTCAATTGGTTTTTGCGGATTGTCGGTTGTGCTGCTATTTTAACGGCGATTCATCCCCGCATTTTAAATCCGATCGTTCTCTTTGTAGAGCGGTTGAAGTTATCAAAGAACAATGGGGAAAATTCAAAGGCTGAGGAGGCTGCGGGCGAGGCACTGAGTTTTCGTGTAGACTCTACTTCCAATGTAACTAAAAAAACAGTGGGTGTCAAGTCCCGCCGCCATATTAATTTGCCCATTAAACGCTATCCTTTAGTGCCGTTAATCGGACAAATGTGTTTTATCGGATTGCGGGGCTGCGGATTTTTGCTAACTGTAATGGTTTTAACTCCGGTGAACTTTAGCAATATTCCCAACTTGTTTGGTGCTTTTTGTTTTGCGTTTGTTGTCGGTTTAGTCGTACCGGGTGCACCGGGGGGAATGGGAGTATTTGAAGCAACGGCGATCGCCCTGCTGTCCGATCGCTTTTCTACGGGTATAATTCTGAGTGCCGTGGCTTTGTATCGGATAATTAGCATTCTGGCGGATGTTTCGGGTGCTGCTTTGGCAAAGCTCGATCGCCAGCGCGATCGGCGCAGTAAGTGATATCATGTTCGGTCGAGCGACCTCGATTTTTGTAGGGTATCCCCTCACCAACAATACCTGCCAATAATTGACAAGCTCAAAAACCCGCCCCGACCGGGATATTATGGTTAATCGATTGGACATGATATGAGTGGGAAAATATATAATGCCAGCGGACTTGCCGCGATTAGCCGAGTCGAAAATATGTATTTTTATTAAGATTTTTTGCTTACGTACGTATGCTGGTATAGTTGAGCTTAGACAGAATTTTTTTAAATGATCTGTTTTAGTTCATCAAGAACAAAGCCACAAAGAATAGAGTCTGAATCAATAAATTTAAGACTGGCAAGCAAACCGAGTTGCTCTCATAAAAATTACAATCTTAGGTATTTGTACCTCAAAGAAACGTTTTTTTTGAGTTCGGGTGTGGTCGTCCTGGATTTATGAAAAATTGTTAACTTTAGGATATAGGGTACACAGCCATGATGCCAGTTTTATCAGCAGGTGCGAGCAAAGTTCCGAATCAAATGAACGCGGGCAAAGGGAGTTTTGGGGAAAAGAGCGATCGGCCGCATAACCCCTGTACAATAGTATTTATCGATACGGCAGTAGCAGACTATCAAACACTCCTAGATGGAGTGAAATCGGGAGTAGAAGCAATAGTTATCGACTCGCACAGAGATGGAGTCGAACAAATTAGCGAAGTGTTAGCGAATCGCACTAATATTGACAGCATTCATCTAGTTTCCCACGGCGAACCGGGAAGCTTGCAAATCGGGAAAATCCGACTGTCTGTGGATAACCTAGAAGCTTATAGCCAGCAATTGCAGCAATGGCGACGCGCTTTAACAATTGATGCAGACATCCTGATTTACGGCTGCAACGTAGCAGCAGCATCCCCCGCTTGTCAGAAAGTCCGCCAGGGAATTTATTCCCTGTCTCAAAGCGAAAGTCGGTTGAAACCGACTAAAAACAATTTCATTAAACAGTCCTCTTTAGAGAACTTTTGCTATGAGACGGGGGTTGAAACCCCCGGCGGAATCGAGGGCGAACTCGCCTTAGAATACTTTGGTGAAACGAGAAGTGAAACCTCCAGCGGACTCGATGAACAAGCCGTAGATGGTGAGCACTTCCTCTACCGCATTGCATCCCTCACTGGTGCAAATATCGCCGCATCCAAGCATCTCACGGGGAGTGCAAAATTAGGTGGGAATTGGGAACTAGAAGAAAAAATCGGCAATATCAAATCGCCCCTAGCATTCGAGTCAGACGCAATGGAAAATTATGCGTCGGTTTTGGCTATCTATAGTGTTACTGATACTTTAGAGGGCGCTACGGGTTCTCTGCGAAATGCGATCCAACAAGCCAATTCCAATCCCGGATTAGACACAATTAACTTTAACATTCCCGGCACTGGCCCTTATACCATTACCCTTAATCAAGCCTTACCTGTCATCACCAGCCCAGTTATTATCAATGGCAAATCTCAACCTGGATATGCTGGCAAACCCCTTATCGAACTCAAGGGTAATTTAGTACAACAACCAGCCTCATCTGCCAATTTTCCTTATATTAATGGTTTAGATTTAGGCAAAAGCCCTTTTGGTGGCGCAGAAGATTCCAGTGGCAGTACCATTCAAGGATTGGTTATTAACGGATTTGGCAAGGGCGGAAATTCCACTTTAGGTCACGGCATTGGGGTACAGACTAACAACAACACCATCCAAGATAACTACATTGGTACTGATATTAGCGGTACGACTGCTGTAGGCAACACTTTGGCTGGGATCAGAATCCAAAGTGACACTCAAAACAATCCTCCTATTGTCACCCCCATAACAGGTAATATTATCTCGCGCAACGTCATTTCTGGTAACGGTGATTTAGGAATAGGGGGCATCTTTATTCCAGGGCCAGCCAGCAATACCAAAATTACTGGCAACTACATCGGTACAGATTCAACGGGTACAATAAACTTAGGCAATGGTGGCGATGGTATTTTTATCCTTCGCCAAAATACGAATAATACTATCATCGGTGGCATTGCACCCGGAGAAGGCAATATCATTGCTAACAATAAAGGCAGCGGTATTGAGGTTGTTGGTAATACCGGCGGCCACACTATCCAAGGTAATAGAATTTTTAATAACAGACGATTAGGCATTGACTTAATCGGTACTACTGGTCTCACTTCCAACGATTTGGGGGATGCGGATAAAGGCAGCAACAACCTGCAAAATTACCCGGTTCTGACCTCACTTAGCGGCAATACAGTCAGCGGCATTCTCAACAGCACTCCTAACGCCAACTTCCGCATCGAATTCTTTGCTAATAGCAGTTATGACCCCGCAGGTACAGGTCAAGGTGAAACTTTCCTGGGTTTCCAAGACGTTACTACAGATAGCGCTGGCAATGCTAATATCAACTTCCCCTACACTCCAGTAGCAGGCAAACCTGTTCTCGCTGCTACTGCTACTAATAAAACTACAGGCGATACCTCAGAATTTTCCCGTCGTAATCAATCTCCTATTAATTCAATACCGGGAAGAACAACCACCACCACAACTAACCCGAATAATATTACCATCAATAGCGGAGACGTTGTATATAACGTTTTAGCGACACCCTATCCGTCTGCTATTGACGTTTCAGGTGTAACAGGAAAAGTAGACAGCGTTACCATCACTCTCAACAATGTTCAAACTTCTAACTCAGTCAATGGTGGACCGCAGAACATCAACCTCTTGCTAGTTGGGCCGGAGGGACAAAATGTGGTGTTAATGTCTCACGTTCCATATGAACTACTCAACAACGTCACACTGAAGTTGGATGATAATGCAGCCTCTTTTCTTTATAATTTTTCTAATTCTACAGTACCAACTATCACTTCAGGCAACTACAAACCGAGTAACTATTCAGCAAATGGTTTTCGCGATATTTATCCCTTCACTCTACCGGGACCGACACCGACAGGAGCACCAGAAGGGCCTTACGGTTCGACTCTTTCTGTTTTTAATAAAACTAACCCCAACGGCACTTGGAAATTGTATGCAGTTGATGCCAACCAATATAATGCTAAAGCTTCCAATGCGACTACTCCAGGAAATATTGCTAGCTGGAGTGTCAACATTACTACTGATATCGGCAAAGAAACGACGAATCAAAATACTCCTCGCATCTTCTCTGCTAGCAACAGCAATAGTATCTCTGTATCCGATTCAGATAGCGAGTTGGTGGAAGTTAATCTCAGCGTTACCAGCGGCACTCTTACACTCAAGTCGCTGACGGGAGTTACCGGATCGGGGAATGGCAGCAACAGCCTAATTTATACGGGAAAACAGGCTGATATTAATGCTGCTTTAGATGGTTTAACTTATACGCCGAATCAGAACTTTAGTGGCACCGATACGCTGACTTTGACGACAAACGATCGCGGATCGGCAGAATTAGGCGGTGCTCAAACCGATAGCGATCGTGTGGATATTACCGTCAATCCAACAACTCCGACTCCAACAACTCCGACTCCAACAACTCCGACTCCAACAACTCCGACTCCAACAACTCCGACTCCAACCACTCCGACTCCGACAACTCCGACGCCAACAACTCCAACTCCAACAACTCCGACTCCGACAACTCCGACTCCAACCACTCCGACTCCGACAACTCCGACTCCGACAACTCCGACTCCAACAACTCCGACTCCGACAACTCCGACTCCAACAACTCCGACTCCGACAACTCCGACGCCAACCACTCCAACTCCAACCACTCCGACTCCGACAACTCCGACGCCAACCACTCCAACTCCAACCACTCCGACTCCGACAACTCCGACTCCGACAACTCCGACTCCAACCACTCCGACTCCAACCACTCCGACTCCAACCACTCCGACTCCAACCACTCCGACTCCAACAACTCCGACTCCAACCACTCCGACTCCGACAACTCCGACTCCAACCACTCCGACACCTGCGGAAACTTCTACTCCGACGCCGACTGCTGCTGAAAATCCGACGCCGACGCCAACTCCGACTCCTGCGGAAACTCCGACGCCGACTCCACCGACGCCAACTCCGACTCCTGCGGAAACTCCGACGCCGACTCCGCCGACGCCAACTCCGACTCCTGTGGCAACTCCGACGCCGACTCCACCGACGCCAACTCCGACTCCTGCGGAAACTCCGACGCCGACTCCACCGACGCCTGCGGAAACTTCTACTCCGACGCCGACTGCTGCTGAAAATCCGACGCCAACACCAACGCCAACGCCTGCGGAAACTCCGACCCCAACACCGACGCCAACTCCAACACCTGGGGAAACTCCGAACCCAACACCGACGCCAACGCCAACACCGACGCCTGCGGAAACTCCGACGCCAACACCGACGCCAACACCATCAGTACCTGTTGTTACAACAGGTACTGATGGTGATTGCATTTGCAATACTATTGAGTATCCAACAGTCGATCGCCCAAACCAAGCTGACAAGATTATCAACGGCAATGGTAGCGGTGAAATTCAGTTTGGCACACCGGAAAATGATGCTTTTTACGGCAGTCCAAATCCGAATATTTTCGATGCGGATTTAGGCGATGACAACCTCTACGGCGGTGAAGCAGACGACATCCTTTACGGCAACCGAGGCAATGATTTCATTGAGGGCAACCACGGAGATGATATTCTTTTTGGCGGCAAGAATAATGACATCATCCTTGGCGGTGAAGGCGAAGATATCATCTTCGGAAATCGCGGCAATGATTCAATAAATGGTAAAGAAGACGACGACTTAATTTTTGGCGATGAAGGTGCTGATTTTATCGACGGCGGCAAAGGCAGCGATATCGCATTTGGAGGCAAGGGAAATGATATAATCTTCGGCAGCGAAGGGGAGGATTCTCTCTACGGCAATTTGGGTGATGATACCCTCTGCGGAGGTGCTGGCAATGATTGTCTGACTGGAGGTGCGGGCAATGATTTGCTAGACGGGTGCGATGGAAATGATACTTTCTTTGGTGGCCAAGGTAATGATACTTTGATTGGCGGTTTGGGGGAAGATTGTCTAATTGGAGGTGCTGGGAGCGATCGCTTTTTACTGTCTGCCAATTCTGGTATCGATATTATTGCCGATTTTGAAGCGGGAAAAGATTTGCTGATGCTAGCTAAGGGCTTGACATTCGAGCAATTAACTCTTACTGAAAATAGCGGTGCAACATTCATTCAGTTTGTGCAAACAGGAGAAATTATTGCTGCTTTAAACGGAGTTTCTGCTAGCAGAATAAGCGCCAGCGATTTCAATTTAATTTAAACAGGCTGACCACTGATGCACGTCGGCAACAAACGGTGTCCCGGAAGTATACTTTTTGTGCCGATCGAGCATCTCCTACCTGACGCACCCTACCGCAACTTTCTCTTTCTCCTCTAACTCTGTGCCCTCTGCGGTTAAAAACTTTAATTCTTATATGAATTAAAGCATTTTTTCCAGAAATTGCTTGGCGCGATCGCACTTCGGGTTGCTAAAAAACTCCTGCGGCGGCACATCTTCCGCCACCTTTCCCCCATCCAAAAACAAAATCCGGTGGGCGACTTCCCGCGCAAAACCCATTTCGTGAGTTACAATTGCCATTGTAATTCTTGTTTTCGTCAAAGCTTTCATCACATCTAACACTTCTTTAACCATTTCTGGATCGAGTGCAGAAGTCGGTTCGTCCATCAACAAAATTTCCGGTTCCATAGCCAAACAGCGGGCGATCGCCACCCGCTGTTTTTGTCCCCCCGAAAGCTTAGAAGGATAAACCTCTGCCTTATCTGACAAACCCACTTTTTCCAGCAATTCTAACCCCTTCAGACGCGCCTCATCCTTAGCCACCTGCTTCACCTTTACAGGGGCATACATCACATTTTGCAGCACAGTCATGTGGGGGAACAAGTGGAAATGCTGAAAAACCATCCCCACTTTATGGCGAATTTTCAGAATATCTACCTTCGGCAAAGTAATATCCACTCCGTCAATGTATATGTGTCCCGAAGTCGGAATTTCCAGTAAATTCAAACACCGCAAAAAAGTAGACTTGCCGCACCCCGAAGGGCCGATAATGGCAATCACTTCTCCTTTATGAATCTCAGTAGTTATCTCGCGCAAAACCTTCAGATTGCCAAAAGATTTATACAGGCGATCGACCTTAACTGCTACTTTGGAGTCTACGTTCGAGTACATTGGCCCCCCAAGTTAAACTAAGCACCATCAAATAATAAATTGCGCCGACAAATATCAAAGGTTCAAAGTAAATATACTTTTCTGCTCCCACAATTGTAGCGCGGCGTAGCAAGTCTTCTACGCCAATTACTGAAACTAAAGCTGAATCCTTCAGCAAAGCAATACTTTCATTCACCAATGCAGGCAAAATATTTTTCAACGCTTGCGGCAAGATAATATCGCCCATCATCAGTTTGTAGGGAACGCCAAGGGATTCGGCGGCTTCTTTTTGACCTTTATCTACGGCTTGAATTCCGGCGCGGATTGTTTCGGAAATATAAGCCCCAGAATTGAGGAAAAAAGTAATGACGCCAGCTTGCAGCGCCGATATATTATAGCCCGTAAGCTGCGGCGTTGCAAAATAAACTAAAGTCAACTGCAAAATTAGCGGCGTTCCTCGAAAAATTGAGGTGTAAGCAGTGCCAAACCAGAACAGCGGTTTAATGCTAGAAATTTTAAACAGAGACAGGACGATTCCCCAGATAAATCCCAGAAACGCCGACAGCAAGGTAAAAGTTAGCGTTACCCCAAGCCCGGACAAAATATAAGGTAAACTCGGCACGATTTTGCCAAAATCTAACCCGAACTTGGGCGCTACCGCAGGCTGATTTGCTTGAGCAGGTTCTTGCGAAATTAGTCGAGAAAACCATTTAGTAGCTAGTTCCTTAATTTGACCGCTGGCTTTCATTTGCTGGAGGACTCGGTTGAATTCTGGAACTAATCTCGAACCTTTGGGAAAGGCGATCGCCGAACCGCTTTCTTCAGTATTCGGAATTGTGTTAAATTCCAAGTCCGGGTTCGCTGCTGCATAACCCGTAGCGACAGTATCCTCGATCACTCCCGCCGCAAGACGGTTCGATTTAATTTCTTGAATAATGTCAGGAATCCTATTCAGAGGCGCCAGTTGCACACCGGGCATTTTTTTCACAGCTTCCTGCTGAATGCTTCCGAGTTGAACGCCTACTTTTTTCCCGGCTAAATCTTCAGCTTTGGTCAAATTGCTGCCTTTATTGGCGACAATTGTATTTTGAGCTTCGTAGTAAAGGTCAGAAAAATCAACATTTTTTTTCCTTTCTGCGGTGGGAGTCATTCCAGCCATCACAAAATCGGCTCTGCCCGCCTGCAAAGCGGGAATTAATCCGTTAAAATCCATGCCAATTACTGTCAGTTCGTAGCCTAATTTTTTAGTAATATATTTGGCAATATCGATATCAAAACCGATGATTTCGTTGCCGCTAACAGCCGTATCTTTAAATTCATAGGGCGGGTAGTCTGGGGAAGTCGCCAGTGTTAATGTCTTGTTGGCTTGGGCGTAGCTGGCGATCGCAATTAAACAAAAGGCGATCGCCGCCGTCAGCATTGATTTTAATTTTAAACGTTTCATATCGAACATTGTCCTAAAAAATCCCCTCGCCCACAAAATATACCACAAATCGGAATCAAGTCACCATTGTAAAGGAAGATATACTCCTAAACGCACGGGTTTCCAGAAACCGGGTTTGATGGACGAACAAACTGCATAATTAGCCTTTAATAATAGTAACAAATCGGTTATAAAGGTATTAATGCGTCGAGGTTTTAAGATAAATAATTGTGCCAGTAACTTATATTTAAAAACACTCTACAAGGCACATTTTTAACATTTTAAAAAGTAAAAATTGTCTGATAAATACCCACCCAGGTTGTACGGTTGTCCTAGTTGCATATCGCTCCTTTGCCATTAATTTATCGCAGCGATCATCAAAATCAGATTAAAGAGGGCGTGGTTTATCCTGTTTGTATTTACTTTATGGATCGAGCTAAATATTTGTGTGCCTACGGCAGCACCCCCAAAGGTGAAATTAATTGGTACAAATATGAGCTCGATCGCATTATTTCAAAACGTCTAGAATCCTTGGATTGGCCAAATTATCGGGTTCCGCAATTACTCCAGCAAAAATATCACGAAAATAACCTGCCAACTCCCAAAACAGTTAACGATATGTTAAAGGAAGCTTGGGGGGGGGATTTTTATAAAGAAACAGCGCTGATGGTATTGCGGTTCGATCGCACATTCGCTCAATCCTACGTTCAAGGAATCAGCATTGACTCTACTTGTACCGCCATAGAGTACCATCGCGCCGCCACATTAATCAAACAATATACTCCCAACCCAGAACATCGATCGGCACTTTTACAAATCCTCCAGTCTCGCCCAACCGACGATGCTTACTACCAAGTCTATTACCGAGTGACAGACTACTACCCGCTGAGGTGGTTGCGAGCTCTGGGTTCAGAAGTCGAGATTCTGCTACCTTGGGACTTACGACAGAAAATGGCCGTAGAAATCCAAAAAACTCGGAACTTGTACCAATAGTTTTTTGCTCGATAATTATCAAACCTATTGTGGAAAACTTGCCGATTTCTGTGGAAAACCCCCCTTTTCCTGTGGAAAACAGCAACTAAATTAAGTGCGATCGCATTAACTCCATTGATAGCATTTAAAAAATTGGAGGAATTGCAGTAAGTAAAAATACTTTCCCGATTCTTCAATTAATCCGTGTATCCGTGTCAAAATCACTGGTGGTGCCTTCATTTTTCAGAATCGTAGCTAATTTGGTCGGAATGGTAAGCCGGCGGCTCAACGTGAATTAAGATGCGTACAGGGCTGAAACGTTCTTCCAAACCGGCTTCTACTTCTTCTGTAATCTGGTGAGCTGTTTCTACATCGACAGCATCCACAATCATGTGCATCTCAATAAATACTTGACGCCCTACAACGCCACGGGAGGCGATCGAGTGACAGTTGACAACCCCCGGTACATCGATCGCGATCGCGTGAATTATCTCCGGTGCGATCGCCATTTCATCCACCAACCAAGGCAGATTTTCTGTTAAAACCTTCCAACCGCTGCTAAATACCAAAACAGCCACAGGAAACGACAAAAACACATCCAGGGATTGTAATTGAGGTATATTCCAAACCTGCCCTTGCCAAACACCAATCAACCCAGCAATTACCATAATTGTCACCCAAACATCGCTCATCGTGTGTTGAGCATCCGCCACTAAAATCGCGCTACCAAGGCGTTTCCCAACCCTGCGCTCGTAAAAAGTGACAAAAATATTGATGCCCAGTACAATCAGCAATATCCACAGTTCATTTGGCGATATTTTGACAACTGCGCCACCTTTGAGCAACCTTTGAACAGCGCCGCTGAGAATTTCAAAACAGGCAATTCCCAGAAAAACAGCTATTCCCAGAGCTCCGAGAGCGTCAAATTTCTGATGTCCGTAGGGATGATCGCGATCGGGCTGCGGATTGGCATAATGATTAGTTACCAATCCTAAAATATTATTAGCGCTGTCCGTGACGCTGTGCAAAGCATCTGCTAGCAAACTCAGGGAACCTGTGAGCCATCCCACCACTGCTTTAATTGCCATCACCAGCAAATTTAGCAATAAAGTAATGATTAAGACCTTGCGGATTTCGGAACGGTTATCGGCTACCATAGAATCTCCTCGATCTGCCGTCAAGTTTTCTGGTTTCTAGTTTAAAGCTTATCAAGTCATAAAAGGTTAAAAGTATTGCTGAATCTAGCTTCCGACTAGATTTATATTCATTAATTTAGCGTCGCTTCTTGAGACAATTTTTAATTAATAGCAGTTTCGCAGTCCAATTGAGCTGGAATGTACTTCTTTTGGGTTACTATATTTTTTATCATTAACAATAGTATGTTAAATTTCATTGCCCATGTCTCTTTCTCCGCTGACACTGAATTTAGTCGAAGGTTCTGTCTCCTTTAGCTTTTCCCCGCAAGCTGCGCGGGATTTGCAAAGCGAAATTGCAGCTTTGATGGAAAGCTTGAAAGCTGTAGCAGCCAAAACCGCTGGCGCTAAAGCTTCTCCCCAAAAACCGATGGAATATCGGTATGCAGGAGATGTATTTTTGGAAGTTTTCTGCAATCCGAATATCTGGCCAACTCCTTTTGCTGCGAAAGTGCTGATTACGGTTAGGGACGATCGCGTGCGCGTGACCACCGAAGCCGAACTCAGCCGCCTGCGCGACGATCTCGCTCAGTATATCGAACAAGTCGGTTGATAATCTCAACTTCGATCGTTTGTAGTTAATAGGTTGAATCTGAATTCAGATACCATTCTCAAGAACAGGCTTTCCGGCCTGTTCCACAAACATTAAAGTTTCTTGTGGGGTGGGCTTCTAGCCCGCCCGTGAAAGGATTACTGACAAAGGATAGCTATCTGCTGGCGACGCCGACCATTCCCACATGGAACCTGCATAATTCCTAGCATTAAATCCCGCATTTGTCAACGCACAAGTCAACCATGCAGAGCGAATTCCCCCACTACAATAACTCACAATTTGAGTTGACTGCAAAACTCCTTTCTGCTGCAAAATAGCGACAATTTCCCCACGAGATAGCAGTTGTCCCTGTTTGTCCATTAACTGTTTGTAATAAAGGTGAATCGCACGGGGAATGTGGCCACCTCGCTTTTCTCCGTAAGGCGTTTTACCTGCATATTCTCGCCGCTCTCTGGCGTCGATAATGACTAAATTATCATTGCCTAAAATAGCTTTTAAATCATCCTGTTTAATTTCCCAATTCGAGCAGGGAGATATTACAAAATCTCCTGTTTGCGGTGGATTGTTTGGACTTTCTACTTTAGAAATCCCAGCTTTGATTAAAGCCCGATATCCTCCATCTACAAAAACAGCTTTTTCGTGTCCCAAAGTCCGCAACATCCAAACAATCCTTCCGTCTTCGCCCCACCCTTTAACCGGATCAGCAACCACTAGCGCAGGTTTGTCTTGACAAATACCAATTGCTTGGAGTTTTAGAGTTAAAACTGTGTTATTTTCTAGAATTTGTCCCTTGTGGGGAAAGTCGGAACGCGAAAATTCCTGCCAAGTTACGGGAATAGCTGTTGGGAGACGACAAAACCACTTTAAAATAGGTGTGCGAGCATCTAGTAAAGTAGCTTCTTGTTCCAGCCATTTCTTAGCTAAATCTGCATTTACTATCCAGTTATTTGCTAAATTCCCCAGAAAATTAGACATAATTTATTGAGCAACTTTTGCTGTATTAGCACTGCAGGCTAAAACCCCTTTAGTATTAGTTGGATTAGCTGGTTTAGTCTTGCCAGGAGCAACATTTAGACACAAGATTGTTTGGGTCTTGTTTCCCACCAAAAAGACTCCCCCCACAAAACTTTTGAGATTAGCTTGCTTCGATACTCCGTAGTTAAATACAGCAGCTTTACTGACCATACCGATCGAGTAGCTGTAATTGGCTGAGTTAGGTTTAATTTGGCGCCCCATATAAACCAATAGATTGGAAACAGAACTTGTAAAGCCTGCTTTTTCTGCATAGTAAACTTGCTGAGCTTTATTCATAGAAACCACAAATTTTTGGGCTTCTGATTCCTTAGCTTTAAGCATTTGTGAAACTTGAGCTTCCGAGACTGTACTGACAAAAACTGGCAGAATTAGAGCTGCGAGAGCAACTTTGAGCTGCCAGTTGCGGCTGCTAGAAATCCTGCTTAATTTCACAGACAACAGGTGGAATGAGCAGTTGAGGAACATATAATTAAACCAATTGTTTTGCTTGAAACTGTTTCAACGCCCAAGGAGCAACCGTGCCGTGTTCTGTAATGATTCCTGAGATTAATTCCGCCGGAGTTACGTCAAAAGCGGGATTGTAAAATTCAACTCCCACAGGACAAATTCGCGTACTTCCAACTTGATACATTTCAACTGGATCGCGTTCTTCAATGGGGATTTTGCTGCCGTCGGAAAGTTCAAAATCAATTGTTGACAGAGGCGCAGCGACAAAGAAGGGAACGTTGTGAGCTTTGGCAACAATTGCTAAACTGTAAGTGCCAATTTTATTGGCGGCGTCGCCGTTAGCAGCGATTCTGTCTGCACCGACAACTACCGCGTGAATCATGCCTAGTTTCATGCAGTGAGCGGCCATATTGTCGGCAATTAATGTGACGGGAATTCCTTCTTGCACGCATTCCCAAGTGGTCAGTTTTGCACCTTGGAGACGGGGCCGAGTTTCGTCTGCAAAAACTCTTCCGAGTCTTCCTTCTCGCCAAGCAGAACGAAATACACCTAAGGCAGTACCGTAGCCTGCTGTTGCCAACGCACCAGCATTACAGTGAGTTAGTAAGTTCAATTTTTCGGGTGTAGCTGGCAGAACTTCTAAACCTTTGTCGCCGATATCTTTACAAGTTTGCAAATCTTCTGCTTGAATGGTTTTGGCCATTTCTAACAAAGTTTTTTGCACTTGTTCGACGGAACCGCTAGTTCTCTCCGCAGTTTTGAGCATTCGCGATATTGCCCAAAACAAATTAACCGCAGTGGGACGGGTGGAACGCAATAACTCGCCAACTTGTTCTAATTTAGTAAAAAACTCGGTGCGATCGCCCGTTTCGATTTCTCGCGCCCCCAAATACATCCCGTAAGCTGCTGCTACCCCGATCGCCGGAGCACCTCGGACTATCATAGTTTTAATCGCCTCAGCCATATCTTCGCAGCGACTAATTTCGACTACACCGTATTCTTTCGGCAGTCGGTTTTGGTCAATTAGCAGAACTCGGTCTTCTATCCAAGTGATGGGCGAAACAGGGGAGTTTTGAGCGGTCATCTATTTCAATTATGTGAGGGACAAGTTTCTATAATGCCATGAAGGCGACTATTCCTCTATGTTATGAGGGACACGCTGAATTTGCCAAAATCCCAGCCCTGCGGTTTTAGCTTCGAGACTGGAGATTTTAGATTGAAGAATGGCTGGATATTTACCACTCTCTGGGTTTGGAACTTATACAGAGTTGGATTCTTTTTCACAAAAGTGTACTTAGTAAAAAACCGAACATTAAGTTGTGTAAATTATACTTGCGTTTTTTGAAAAATTTCCGTAATCGGGAACAAGCTAGCTTTACCTGGGGTCTGCTTTTTTTAAGTTGATAAGCTGCTACGCAGCTAAATCAGATAAAATAGCATTGCCTTTATTTTTAACTTTTTTATCCCATTTAATAACCATTTCTCCTTCATTTAATAATCTATGTAGCAATTCTGACAATTCTTCTACTGACTTAAATAGTAGATGTGCTATATATTCTTTCGCTGAATGCCAGACCAATTCAATCAAATTATAATCGGGGCTGTAAGCTGGCAAAAATTCTAAAATAATATGTAGCATTTCCGCTGATATTTTGCTCAGAATATCTTTCTTTTTGTGAAAAGTAGCATTGTCTAGAATAATTACAATCTTAATTCCAGATTCGGCAAAATTTTCCCCTTGATTACCCTGTTCTATCCATTCTTTAACTATCGCATTATTTAAGGCTTTAATTTGCTCATAAAACGTATTCGACTCTCCTCTTTCTATCACAAAAATTAACCTTCTTTTGTCATGATATCTCAACCCACCCATGAGATTTACTCTGCCTCTTCTCCTTTGACCTGTAATTTTTTTTCTCTGACCTTTTTTACCCCAAGTTTTTCTTCTTGTCACTCGTAAACGGAATCCGATCTCATCCCAAAACCATACCTCTAAAAGCTCGGGTGTTTGTTTACTTATTCTTAAATACTCTGATAGCTTCTGTTTAAATACTTCTCTTTCAAGTGGGTTTTATTTGTCTTCTAAACTAGACTTAGCCCAAAGGTAAACGTATTTATTTTTATGTAGTATCGGGGATATTTTGGAACTACTCAGTTTAATTCCTGTGACTTTTTCTAAATATGTTCCTAGTCAGGCTGCCGTCCATATCCCAAATTCATATCCATATTCTTCCGGAGATTTTTCGATTGTATTTATCAATATTTGTTCATACTCGGGAGTGACTTTACGAAAATTTCCTGGACTTCTTTTATCTAAAAAACTATCCAAATTATCATGGTCGCCAGGAACTGACCAATAAGCTAATGTTGTGTAAGCAATCTCCATAAATTCACTAATTTGTCGATAAGTTTTTCCATCCTTTATTAGTAATAAAATTAGAACTTTTTCCCTGACGTAATTATCCTCAGACTCTTTTAGTATTTTAATGACTCTCTGTTTTTGATTTGAAGATAGATGGTTTTTGGCTGGCATATATTATAAATGAACACTTATTTGTTATTTATATTATACAATCTAGCTGCGTATCAGCTTATCTGTGGCGGCGAGGGGGAAGATACAGTGTACGGGGATATTGGTAGCCCCCTCCCCATTGGCTCTACTGGCGGAAAAGACCAAATATGTGGCGGTTTGGGCAACGATTTGCTGTTTGGCAATGAAGGTCAGGATACTGTCAATGGGGAGGTCGGGAACGATACTCTTTACGGCGGTAAGGATGAAGATAGTTTGCTTGGCAGTGCTGGGGACGATTTCTTGTTTGGAGATCAAGGGAATGATACTCTGATTGGAGGTACCGGGAACGATCGATTTATGTTGGGTATTGACCTCGGCAGCGAGACTATTTTAGACTTTCAATACGGTATCGATTCGATCGGCTTAATGGGTGGTCTGGATTTCTCCCAACTAAGCATTGTGGCCGAGAATAGTTCTACCCTCCTCCGAGTTACTGGTTCCGGGCAACTTTTGGCAACTCTCAGCAATGTGCCTGCAAGCGTGATTACTGCCACAGATTTTGCTCTCCTCTAGTGCGATCGAGCTAATTAATTAGCTGAGAATATTATAGGGACGATGGATTAAGAGACGGTTGGCAAATAAAAAAAGGGTGAAACCAAACATTTTACAGCAGATTCCACGTTGTTTGTGAAGTACACCCCTGATCCCTGAATCCCCGTAGGGAAAAGGCATTGCCTTTTCCCTACTACTTTATGAACCTGGAATAGGCTGTATAATCAGGGCAAATAAACTCTGATGAGCCAGAAGTAATATCAAGTCCGAGCAATTGCCCATCCCCAACGATGCTTTTGCCGCAAGGGTGGGAGGCATTTTTATTAAGGGTAATTGACCGGACATAATATAATACAGCAATTTCCAGGTTTATGGAGTACGGTTGCAAGGGTTTGTCAACCATTTTGGTAAGTGCTTGGGATTAAGGTGTACTTTATTTGCCTGGAATCTGCTGTATCATTTTCGGTTACACAGCGCCGTGTCCTACCTGGGGAGCATCTCGCTTTTGCAACCAAGCTAGAAATTGGAGTTTTGAGGCAGGAGACAGGAGGCTCTGTGCCCCCCTAAGTCACCACAACCTGCTGTACCTCGTTTCAGAACCCAATCAGCCCAAACCCGCTTTCCTCGCGCACAACCTGCTGCTTGATGAGCAAATTACCCGCTTTCTATTGGGAGAAAAAAGACCAAATAGAAAATAGCTTGCCCCATATACCCTACGGGTGGCCATGCACTACTTTGAGAAATCGCTTGTCTCTCTAAAATTTGGTGGCCGCCCTTACCAAAGCATCACTGAGGCTTCGCCACCAGCCAAGTTAGAGTATAAGCGAATTCTCAGCACATACCGCCGACCTTTATAAAGCCGAACATTGATTTGTGCATTCAAGTCTGTGCCACTGTCGTCGTCACCAGCAACATATTTGAGATCACCACTCTGATCCTCGAAAAGAACCATGACTGTATCTGTTTCTCCGAAGGTTCCAATTGTATAGCTTCGAGTAGCCGAGGGATTGATCGCAAAGTTTTTCTGTTCAGCAGATGCGAGGGATAGAATCTCCGAACGGAAGGGTTTAAGTTCTGTATAACTCGAGTCATCAAGCGGGGGATAGAATAATCGTACCTGCAACACATCCTGCTCAGAAAGTCCGCCAGCCGGCTTTAATCCGTTCTGGTACTCCACAGGTTTCTCAATTAGTCCCGCTGCAAAAGCGTAGTGCATGATTGAGTTGGGGTCCCACTTTGACCCCTCCACTTCTCCTACTGCAAGCTTTTGGAGCACATTATAAAAAGTTGTATCTCGGTCCCACTCGTTAGGAGCAGCACCGAAATATTTATAAACGGCTTCTTCGTCCCATACGATACCTGCAAACGGGTTTTGGTGCTCGTGAGGGAAACCTAAGGCGTGACCTATCTCGTGAACAGGGACATCTACCCCACGGGGATCAGCGCGAAGATCCCAGCCGAAGTTCATGGTTCGCTCGCCTTGCTTAGGAATATCTATCGCATCGCGGCCAATATATGACCAGGCTCCATCCCCTTGCACAAAGCCGATTCGTATCTCTGCTTCGCTGATGTTCCGAACTTCCTCAAACTTGATACCAATCCCTACCTTCTTCCATACCTCAAACCCCTGCCGCACAATCTCCTTCTGTTCATTCCCGCCTGAATTGGGACCACTCTCAAAAAAGTAATAACGTAATTTTGTACCGTTAACCCACTTCTTCCCGATTAACCGTATTAGACGAGCACGGTCCGGCGACACGCTCGGATCGAAAGTGCGTGGAGGAACCTTTGGCAAAGCACAAAAATGTTGTGCTTCTTTACCTGATTCTGCGCCATCGAAGCCAACTTTGATTCCGAGCTTAGCTTCAAGTTGTTCGATGCGTTTTAGTAATTGCTCAACTTGATAAGAGTCGATTTGTGAAATTTTAGTCATGACAAATTCCTCCAAAGTGAATATCTAGGGACTTAAAGTCCCTAGAAACAGCTATTTTGAGAATGTTTATTTTCATCTACCTGAATCAAGTGGGAACACAGTAGATTCAGGAAAGAGAAACTGCAACAATGTCAGCAATGACCTAGATAAATGCGAGCGGTCGAGCTTGTGTAAACTGAATTAAATCCTTGTGAAACCCAGATTTTTTGTTATAATGATGAGTCTGGACGGATAAATTTCCTACTCTCAACATCCCATGAGGAGATGGCGATCGCACTGTACAGGGAACTCGTGATCTCCCATTCTAGTTTCCCGCTTTACACTGTAAAGGATCAATAGTCCGGACAGTTAGACAGGAGTCTGAAACCCTTGATTTTCCGTTCCGCTCTCGATGGCGCAATCGCCCTGAAACCCTTATTTTACGGTTGGCAATCAAACACTATCCAAAGTATTGATCTCAATAATGGACAATAGGCGGCAACAGCTTACTGCATAGCCTTTATAGGCTATCATATCAAACTTGACCTAGTGGGGGTCGTAGGTTCAAACCCCCCCGCTTTGATCGACAAAACCCGCTTAATTAAGCGGGTTTTGTCGTTTTTGTAAATATTTTCACTCTTTGGCAATGATTAAACAATCACTGTCAACTTTAGACAGCATATCTGGAAACGCTGACGTGTAGTTGCCATTTTTGTCTACAATCCTGCGGAGTATATATCCCCTCTCAGCAGGTCTGCCGAAAAACGAGTTTGTGCGATGCCAGATATCTCCATTCGGAGTGTTCGGATCTCGCTCGATCAAAAAATCTACAAGCCACTGTGGCACAGACCATCCAAACACTATCGGCGTTATGTGCCCGTGCTGCAAAGTTGCATCAGAGAATCGGAACAAGTAAGTGAGCCGAGAAAATTTGACTAAATAAAGTAACATCCGTCCCGCCATAGATGAATGAAATGTCCAGATCACAGGGTCAAAAACGCGCAGCAATAACGTCCGTTCGTCAGCATTCCAGTCTGAACTGTACATCGTCAAACAATGGTCGGGTAAAACATTCCCGTCCATAAAAAATATACCTTGCAGGACTTCGGGTAACTCGGCTGGATGTTCTACTTTCATCCAATTCGCAATGTCTTTTAGTTGCTTTTGTTCGATTAACATGGGATTATTTATCCTCAAAATAGTTGTGATTTACGGTTCAACTTAAATACCTCATTTATTTCTTAGTCTCTGGCTCGAACTTCGTTTGTGTGGCGTGCGGTTTCAACTCACATCGGGCAGGATTGCCAATAAGTGTTTCAAGGGCGGGGTACCCCACAAGAAATCAAGTTTCTTGTGGAAGAGGTAGGAAAGCCTGTTAAGCGAGAATGGTGTAATATCTCAGTTTCAGCCACTGTCCGATCGAGCTTTTGGATTAATTACCCCTGCAAATTCGGCTCCGACGAGCGGCGCACTTTGCCTACCGTACTCACGACATCCACCAGCATATTGAGTGCGATGTCTTTACCGGGGCAAATCCGTCCCGCACTCCGATCGCCCACCGAATTAAAACCCATATGAAAAGGGCACAGATTCTCGCGCTTAGGGTTGAATTCGTATACCGTAGAGCCCCAGAAACTCCCGTCTAGGTGCCCCAGGCTGAGCGGTATCAGTACCTTGGTTCCGGCAGGGAAAGTGCGCTCTTTGCCCGCTACCGTTGCGGTGAAAGGCTCTGTCGCGACTCGGTGGGTGGCGCTGACGGGGGCCCAGAGGCGGGCGCATTCCAGGAGGAACAGCTTGATCGACTCGCGATCGTCCAAATCGAGCTGATCCCAAAAATCAGTAGGATTAATTTCGGCCGTCTGCTGTCCTTTATAGGCGGGGAGAGGGCGGTATCCCATTGCCGTGTTGCCTAGGTGCAGGGGGCCTTGCAGTCCCGCTATGCCCATAATCGATGTCATCAGCTTCGCCAATTCCCGCTTAGTCATGCCGTTGTTTTCCGAGCTCTCCTCGAAGTCGGCTAAAGCTGGGGAATTTTCATAGATAGTCGCTGCACGCTCGATTAGAGTTGACAAATCCCCGTGTCCAAACAGGTTCAGGCTTTGCAGCAGGTTGCCGATGACGGCGAAGTAGTGCAGCGGGCTTTGGCGGGTGTAATGCAATTCGGTGAGGAGTTCGATCGACTCTGAATCGTCTGGATTAATCCCAAAGATGACGTAGTGTAGATATCGGACTAAAAATCCCATCCAACCCCGCTTGACATCGGTAAAAAACGCTTCCCCCGCACCGTGCGACATCTCGGCATAATCTGCTGCTAGCCGATCAAGCAACCGTCTGCTGATTTCGTCTCCCTGGCGATCCGTTGTCGCACTGTTGAAGAGATACTTCTGCATACAGCTTCGGAATGCTGCGTGGTTGCTGCTACCGTCAGTTTCGCGATCGGACAAAGACAGTAGGAAAAGGTTCCTACCGCCGACATCTTGGTTGGGCGCGCGATCTGCATCGAGTACAGAAGTACCCAGCCGCCATCCGCGCGCCTGGGGCGATGTGAGTGCTTTTTCCAGCGTGTCAAACTCTCCCATCACGACTTGCCCCGCGCAGCAAAAATTGGCTCCAAAAGCCAGCCGTTTTATCGGCAAATACGTGGGTTCGTTGGCAATCAAACCCTCAATCAGGGCGATCGGCGGTAGCATCGTTTTGCTGAGACTTTCTTCCGGGTTTTGCAAAGCCCAAACCTGAAACTCGTTCAGTGCCGGGTTCATCAGCGATGAGAAAATAGTATCTAAATTTAGGTTCATCATAATTCCTCCGAGAATCCTTCGCCATAACGCGCTTCGCATTTAGCAGCAAGAGGGTATTGAGCAGTAATTGAGCGGGTATTGAATCCCACTTAATTGCCAAAATCAGTAAGTATAACTATAGCCGTTTTTTTTTGTGAATGCAGTGGCAATATAGAGAGAGTTTTACTAAATATGTCTGCGCTCAAGTCTAGCCTTTTTCCGGAGAGTGAGTGGAATTTATAACGATTCCTGGTAAGTATATCTACTTTTTACATTTAAAGTATTAGCCCCAATCTCTGAGAGTCGCACATAAACCGTATTTATGTGCGACTACTTGCTATTAAATTTAGCCAAAATTGGCGACATTAATTAGACTGGACGACACCCCATTGAGAGCGGCTAAAATTTCTCCGGTTGCTGACAAACGGATGAAAGTTGTACTGTTTTCTTGAGTAATTAATAGTTGGGAGAAAGTAAGATTGTTGCCTAGAGAAAGCAAATCTTTAGTGTCTTCTTTTTTGCGTTCGCGCCCTGTCGCACTTTGAATATTCCGCAAATAAGCGAACAAACCAGGGCTTTTTGTCCCGTCACGCAGCGTCACCTAATTATTGTTAATGAATTTCAGCAAGTCATCGTCGCTCATCCCTTCATCAGCAGCCCAATCACGCCAGCGGTAGGGAGATTCAATCAGCGGTTTGTACTTATCAACTCTTCCCTCTAAAAAGGCTTCTTCTTCTCTGATATTTTCCGCATCATCTAATAGCTTGAGGAAAAGAATCCAAGTGAATTGGGGTAAACGGTCTAATTCCCCATTCATTCCCTTATCTTTCCGCATGATGTCACGCGCCGACTTTATCATGCTGCCGAGGCGTTGAGCGGTGGTGACGGATTTATGGGTTTGAGATGTAGTGCGTTTTGGCATTTTGATAGAAAATTAAAGTAATCAAACTTAGAAATAGAACTCTTAGAAAATATCTACTAGACTGAGTACAAAAGATTTTGTAATTGATTTACTGCTTTTTCTAAATTTTCTTGACCTCCAAACAGTGTTAATATTTGACTTGCATCACCATACTCAGCAAATTCAGGATATTTTCCAATTGAATCGACAATATGACGAAACACAATAATTCCTTTTTCAGAATATTTATTTAAAAAAATTACTAATATTTCTTTTTCTTTCTCATTATATTTTTCCAAAAAATTAGCATTGTTATTAAGTACCCATTCACTTCGCTCCTTTTCCGTAAAATTTGGACTTTTCATAAAATCAATGGATTCTCTAAACGTATGTTGAATTTGATGGCTATCTTTCATTGTAGAAAGATAGACAGCACCGCGTCGACCTAATTCTCCGTTTGATTCATCCCAACGTATTCTTTGAAAATCAATGTCAATATCAGAAATAACCTGGTTATCAATTTTGTAAAAGCAATCTCCTTTGACTTTTAATACAGCATTACTCCTTTCATCGATCCCAGTATTTTCTACATCATAACACTGGTAACAAAGCTCAAAAGTTAACGCCAATTCTTCTTGATTTTCTGTAAAGAAGGGCGAAACAGACGATAGGTCTACTGCTAGACAACCGACTTCAAACCCAACTTCCATAGCTAAATCCCTTTTTACTAATTTAGAATTTATTATATAACTATCAATTTTTACAATTAGACTGTTTAAATCAAGAGGTGGTACATCTTCTTGAATAACTTTGAGGCATGATGCCATATCTGGATAAATACAAACAATTCCTCCTCGTTTCTTACAGTCAGATAGTAAGTTCTTTGCAATGCTATTTATTTTAGGTTTTCTATCTTTATAAAAAGCCTCATCTTTGGTGACAAAATGCACTAGGTATGAACTCAGTAATTCTAAAATTGCCTCCCAAATAACAGAATCTTTAAACTGTTGATTGTTATTATTTGGTGGTGATTTTTCGTTAATTCTTTTTAACGCTGATTGAGCGTGTTCCCATGTAAAATCAACTCTATGAAATAACGAGTCTAGTTCTGTGATTCTTGCCTGAACAGCCGATTTTATTTCAGCTTCATCGGGGACTTTGTAGGGAGAGTGAGACCTCATAATTACTGAAATGCTTTTAAAATTTTTCTTGATTTCTTCAGTCGCTTTTACTCCTTTCGCAATTGTATTTCTAGTAATTTCCTCTTCAAGAACTGAAGGCAAGCCTATTTTACCATTTATTATTTTTAGAATATAAATTAACGCCGAACCTATAGCAGTTCTCAGCAAAAGATTAGAGTCTTGCAACCATATATTTGCATCAATTACCACACAAATTGGTTTTTGTTCTGCGGACATTATTACAACTCCTTTCACTTTTGCTAAGCCGAATACAATAAACTCTGCAACTGCTCGACTGCCTGCTTCAATTTATCTGCCCCGCCAAATAAGCCAGCAATTTCCCGCACGTTACCATACTTCTTAACCGCTTTCACCTTCAGAGCTGCTGGCATTACCAACTGCTGCGGTCCACCTTGAGCATAAATCCCAAATCCCAAATCAAAAATCAAAAATCAAAAATCAAATGACGCCCGCTAAAGTTTCCCACCAGTACAAAAGCACTTTACAGGAAACCCGCAGGCGTCAAAATCAAGCAAACTTAAATCTTAGAAAAGACCCAGCGTGAAAGATTTGTCGATCGGGAAAATAGCACCAATACCCAACCACAGAGTTACCGCAGTTCCCAACAGGAAAACAGTAGTAGCAACAGGGCGGCGGAACGGATTTTGGAACTTGTTAACATTCTCGATGAACGGAATCAAAATCAAGCCAACGGGAACACCGGCCATGCAAGCAATACCCAACAATTTGTTAGGCAAAACACGCAGGAGTTGGAACACAGGCCACAAATACCATTCCGGCAGAATTTCCAGCGGAGTAGCAAAAGGATTAGCCGGTTCTCCAACCAAAGCCGGGTCTAGTACGGCCAAACCCACGCACAGAGAAATCGTTCCCATGATTACTATAGGGAAAACGTAGAGCAAGTCATTAGGCCAAGCTGGTTCGCCGTAATAGTTATGACCCATGCCCTTAGCGAGCTTAGCGCGGAGCGCGGGATCGCTCAAATCAGGTTTTTTGAGAATAGACATAGTAACAGTGTTCTCCTTTTAGTTTTACCCGGGCCTGCCCTTCCGCTGTATTCGTTAGTTTGAATCAGCGGCGCGATCGCAGGAAGTATTAGCCGTAAATAAATATCATGAGTGATGAATTCTGAATTTTCAACTCAAAATTCAGCGGGGGGGCAAAAAAATACCGCCCCCACAACTCAAAACTTACAAGGGGCCAGAGATACCTTGCTTGCGAATCATCAAGAAGTGAGCCAGCATGAAGACTACAATCAGCCAAGGCAACACAAAAGTGTGCAAGCTGTAGTAGCGAGTCAAAGTACCTTGACCAACGCTGACACCGCCGCGCAGCAGTTCAACCATCAAAGAGCCGACAAACGGGATAGCTTCGGGGACGCCGGAAACGATTTTAACTGCCCAGTAACCGATTTGATCCCAAGGCAGCGAATAGCCGGTCACGCCGAAAGAAACAGTGATGACTGCCAAGATTACTCCTGTCACCCAGGTTAATTCGCGGGGCTTTTTGAAGCCGCCTGTCAGATAAACCCGGAAGATGTGCAAAATCATCATCAGCACCATCATGCTCGCAGACCAGCGGTGGATGGAGCGGATCAGCCAGCCGAAGTTGACTTCAGTCATCAGGTATTGCACTGAAGAAAAAGCTTCTGCTACCGTGGGACGGTAATAGAAAGTCATGGCGAAGCCGGTGGCAAACTGGATCAGAAAGCAAACTAAAGTAATTCCGCCCAAGCAGTAGAAAATATTGACGTGCGGGGGTACATACTTTGTAGTGATGTCATCGGCGAGCGCCTGAATTTCCAGGCGTTCCTCAAACCACTGGTAGGTTTTTGAGTCGGTGATTTGTTTAGAAAACATGGAGCCAGAATTCCTAAAAGAATATTGCTGTGGTTGAGGTTCAGGGCAGCAGCCACAAGGTTTTTTGTCGCCCCGCGCCGAGCAGCTTGCTTTTACTAGCAAATGCCTGAGGCTATTTTTTAAATTTGGAGCTGACGAAAGGAACTCTATTGTGCGATCGCCTGCAAGCCCTGGGAAACTAAGCGGTGGCTTGTCCCTACTCGCTGGCGTTGCCCGATCGAATTCCAGACTGTGATAAAAAATGTAACATAATTGCTGTGCAAATTTCACGCGAGCGATGCTTTTGCCGAGTCTCAAATACCATTTTCTGCAAGCTCTACATTCGCCCCAAGCTGGCATACAGCCAAGAGCCGAGCCTAGGACCAAAGTCCGAGCCTGCCACCTGGTCGCTGGGACGTAATTTTTAATATTTATGATAAAACTTCACTTATTTTGCGATTAAATGTTACATTTAACTAATTTTTTGTTCGCGGCGGAGGTTTGACGAATGCCGAATGCCTTGGGGAGAGTTAAATGCACAAAAGCTTAAAAGCTTACAAACTTAAAATACAGGAGATGCAATACTTGCCTATCTTTTACAGAAAAATCATGCACAGACGAGTTTTCCAGATTGCTATTTTACTTTTCCTCCAAGTCGCCCTAGTTCTCGGCCCGTGGGCCGGGCCTGCGGCGGCGCTGACTCCTGAACAGCAGCTATTGAGCGAAGCTTGGCGAATTGTCAATCGCTCTTATGTGGACGACAGCTTCAACTCTCAAAACTGGTGGTCGATTCGCCAAAAAGCTGTCAAGCAACCGCTCAACGACAGACAGCAGACTTACACGGCGATTCAGGGGATGCTGGCGAATCTCGACGACCCGTTCACTCGGCTGCTGAAACCCGAACAGTACCGCAGCTTGCAGGTCAACACTTCGGGAGAATTGACGGGTGTGGGGCTGCAAATTGCGATCGACCCCCAGACAAATACCCTGACAGTGCTGGCCCCTTTGGCCGGCTCACCGGCAGATAAAGCTGGCATCCAACCCCTCGATCGCATCCTGAAAATTGATGGGACTCCTACCTCAGAATTGAGCCTAGACGAAGCAGCAACTCGAATGCGCGGCCGCATCGGCACTGCCGTTACCTTGACCTTGGGGCGCGAGGGAAGGGACGTTGCTGAGGAAATTGAGCTAGTGCGCGATCGCATTGCTCTGAATCCGGTTTACGCCGAATTGCAGTCGGGGTCGGAGAATTTGCCGCTGGGCTACATTCGCTTGAGTCAATTCAGTGCTAACGCCACTGAGGAAGTCGCTCACGCGATCGACCGCTTGGAAAAACAAGGAGCCGCCGCCTACATTCTCGACCTGCGGAACAATCCGGGGGGACTGTTGCAAGCAGGGATTGAAATTGCCCGCCTGTGGCTCGATTCCGGGACGATCGTCTACACGGTGAACAGACAAGGCATCCTCGGCAGTTTTGAAGCCTCTGGAAAAGCCCTAACTAACGATCCACTGATTGTTTTGGTGAACAAGGGAACTGCCAGTGCTAGCGAAATTTTGGCGGGTGCGCTGCAAGATAATGGCAGAGCTCAACTGGTAGGAGAAAAGACTTTTGGCAAAGGACTGATTCAGTCGCTGTTTGATTTGTCTGACGGTTCTGGGTTGGCTGTGACTGTTGCTAAGTACGAGACACCTAACCATAAAGATATTAACAAGCTGGGGATTTCGCCCGATCGCGTAGTGCCTTTGGAACCCATTGCGCGCGATCAAATCGGCACCGAAGCAGACTTGCAATATCAAGCTGCACTGCAACTACTGAAAGAAAAAACCGTGCTGGCAAAGTCAGTATAAGCCTGAGTTTGAAGTTTTGAGCTGGCAGCCGGGCCTCAATACACATATCTAAGTCTGTCTCTGCGTTTCGTTCGCAAGGACAGACAAGAATCATCCTAAAAACTTTTTAACTCAAAAGTGATATCACGTCCGACAGATTTATCTGTCATTCTTCGCTGTGCGAAGCAAGGACATAAAAGAATGATGCACCTCGGACGTGATATCAAAACCCAAAACAGCCGTTCTCTTAAGGTTCGGGGGTTGATTCCTCGGCTTCGGGTACATCGGCTTCTTGCAAAATCACCTGACGCTGCTGCGGGTCAGCTTGGTTGCTTTGCTCTTGCATCACAGTTTTAGCCAGACTAGGGTCAAAGTAGCGGTTAAAGTCCGATCGCGACTGATTTACTCGCCCTTGGGTAAGATTGACTTCAGCTTGGATTTCGTGCAATTTTTCTTGCACCGCCCGGTAGTGAGGCCAAAGCTGAAGCAAAGCAGAAGTGGCACAGACTGAAAGTACCATGTTGACTGCCAACTTGACGCCTGTTTCGGCCGCGAGGGTTTGGTGAGGGTAGGAACGCTGGCGGCTGCTACTGCTGCGACGAGGAGTAACCCGAGGGGATTTTTTTACAGGACGCAGTGGGGTAACGGAGGGTTGAATCGCTTGCATAATTTTTTTCAAATACCTGAGACTGACGTTTTAGAGTTCAACAGAGCAAATTCTGAGCTTAACGCACACTCGCCGCTGTTTGTCAGGGTGCTGACAGCCAAAATTTTTGAGGCAAAGGTGACGCCTGAAGACGGAATTTTCCCATAAAAATGCCTGCCCTTGCAGTGTCGTCTTGCTGAACACAAACAATCTACTCCACTGGGGCAGCAATTGTCTGTATCTGGAAAGCGAGAGATTTAACTGGTCAGGCAGGCGTTTTGCGGTTTGCAACTGGTGTCTGGAAACTATTTGTACAGTTCAGTTGACAGCCGGAAAGCCATAATTCCGGGAATCAAAGCAATTACGAGCGCTACGTAGACTTGGGTATCTGTTAAAGACATATTCGCAAAACTCCTTTTCGCGGGTACGATCTTTCACCAATTTGAGACAAATTGGCACTTTTGGGAATCATTTGTTACAACTTGCAACACAAATGCTGCCTCCGGGAAGGAATGGCGCAGTGGCGCAGTGGCGCAGTGGCGCTGTTTTTGAGTGTCGGAGGGGGAGAATTTTGGTGGTGCATAATTACGGGATGATTCTGATTGTTTTGTGGGATGGGCGCAGGAGGCCGAAGGCTTGTATTTTCACAGCAGGCGGGACGCCTAACCCACAAGAAGCCTCCTCAAATTGTGCAACGCCCGAATTTTTCCTTGTTTTCTGGGACTGCTTCCTTCGGACGTTGTTCGGACGATCGCCTCCCACAGAATTACCGCATTAGGTTAAGATTTAAGTGAAGGTGACACTAATGTTAGACAGAGCGGGTAATTTGCGCTGCGCTCGACCCTTGCCAATCTTAGGTGCACAAAATAGTTAATGCTAGATCAATTTCTCGACGCTTCACCCAATTTTGGAGTTGACGGCTTTTTATTATTGTTGGTTTTGGTGGCTTTGGAAGCTGTACTTTCGGCTGACAACGCGATCGCCCTGGCGTCTATTTCTAAAGGTTTGGAAGATGCCAAGCAACAACAAAAGGCTCTCAACGTTGGTTTGATAATTGCTTTTGTACTGCGGATCGCCCTAATTTTAACAGCTACTTGGGTGATCCAATACTGGCAGTTTGAGCTGCTTGGTGCTCTCTACCTGCTGTGGCTTGTTTTCCAACATTTTACTTCAGAGACAGACTCCGAAGGAGAACATCACGGGCCCAGATTTGCGACTGTGTGGCAAGCAATTCCCATGATTGCTTTTACGGATTTAGCGTTTTCCTTGGATAGCGTTACTACGGCCATCGCCGTTTCTGACAACACTTTTATCGTCGTAGCCGGCGCTACAATTGGAATTATTGCCCTGCGATTCATGGCCGGATTGTTCATCCGCTGGCTGGATGAATTCGTTCACCTAGAAAGTGCTGGTTACATCACAGTTGGGTTCGTGGGAATGCGGTTGTTGGTGAAAGTAATTAATCCGGATTTAGTTCCTCCGCAATGGCTGCTAGTTTCCAGTATCGTCTTGATGTTTGTGTGGGGATTTTCTAAGCGCACTCCCGAGCCAGTCGAGATGGCAAAATCTCTCGAAATTGCTCTGAATCAGGCGGATTCAGAAGTTGCAGTGCCAGAATCGCAAGGACAGAAGTCCGAAATTTAACATACTTTCATCTGAATAAAAGTAGCTTAAATCTGTCAAACCAACAAGATTGAAGGCTGGTTAAAATGTGCAAAAGCCTTTCATCCCGGTGACTTTAGTCCGGGGATGAAAGGCTTTTATTTGGTAATATTGTTTCCTTCACTAGCCGCTCGAACTTATGGGAGTACAATTGGGCCTATGGTTCGGCAGTTATCAAAATCAGACTCAGCAATGGTTGCGCTGGTGAGATAGCGAGGGGAATTCGTTGCTGACGGGGTTGGCGGCATATTGGCGATCGCAGCAGGCGATCGATCAGGATCTGATTTAATCCTTGGTGGTTGCTGTATTTTTTGAGGCTTTAGGGAAATAAGGCGGGCGACGGGAAGGAGTTGCAGGCGATCGGGTTTCACCTATCGGTAAAAAATGTAACCTTCCTGTTGAGTTGCTACCAGAAAACTTCGCGATGCACCAGAAATCTGAGTCAATCCACTCCAACAGAGATGTGATACGTCAGTCACCTACAAGTTCCATAGGAATCAATACAGGATTACGAATCTTCAGAATTCTCTCAGAGCCGCCAAGACTAAGATTTTGTTCGGCTTTAATAACCCTAAGCTGCGCCATTTTATGATGATATCGTCGAAACTTATCCTTTAACTGTCGATCAATCATAGTTGTTTGAAACTGGGCATCCTGGGACATCAACAACATTTCCGGTTTTATTTCAATATCATTAGCGCCAATAAAAGTGTTCACAATAACCTGAAATGTCAATGGTTTTTTATGGTCAAGATGGCTCTCATAAATAGCTACCTTATCACCAGTAATATCGCATTCAACTTTTCCATCCTGATCGGCACACTTTTCAAAGTATCTTTTTTTAGTTACCTGCAGATCATCTTCAACAGTGGCACGGCAGGCTTCTAAAAATTCTTGATAAAGAGACTTTCCTTTAGCAGAAACCGCTGTTCGATAAGAAAAATCCGTTCGAGAGCCATCTGTTCTTTCTATCCAAAAGCAACTTGTCGGCATATCTGTTCTATCTTTGTACAAACGTTTTATACCACATCCAGTCTTTTTATCTGCTTCAGGATGGCGCTCCAGAAGAGCCAGTAACATATCGCGATCATCACCTGCTATGCTTTGACCATTTCGATAGCGCTCCAACATATTTCTGAAGTGTTCAATAGCATCTTTCTGGAATTTGAACTCTATTCCATTGAGAACAATTGGTTGCCTGGCCATTTAAACTCCCTACCAGTTTTATATGACGTATAATTTAAATTGTATCGCAGATGTGGTAGCATAGATAATAATAAGCGATAGCTGCAAGACATAGGAGTTCAAAAAGTCCCTGCTTATCTTTCCTAACCTCAATTCTCGAATGTCGAATGTCTAGACGCGATAATTTACACTTCTCCGTACGTCGTACCCTCGAAAAAGACGGGTGGACAATTACGGACGATCCTTTAGTCTTAGTGTTAGAACAGACTCTTTTGAAAGCCGACTTAGGAGCAGAAAAGTTTTTCACGGCGGAAAAAAAAGGGCAGAAAATCGCTGTTGAAATCAAAGACTTCGATTCAGCCTCAGTCATCAGCGAACTGGAAAAAACGATGGGACAGCTTCAGCTTTACCAATGGGCATTGGAAGGCCAAGAACCGGAGCGTCAGTTGTTTTTAGCTGTGAGCCAAGCCATCTACATTAAACACTTTCAAAAACCGATTTTTCAGTTAGCCGTCCAGCGAAATAAAATTAACTTATTAGTTTACGAACCAAATCAAGAGGTGATTCTCCAATGGATAACTCACTAAGCTATGCAGACATCCTCAAAAAAACCCTGCAAGAAGCAACTCGCGCCCAACCGCGTTTACAGGCGATCCAGCTTTACCCCGTCTGTGATGTCGATTCGGGTCACTTTCTGATTCTGGCTACAGGCTGGGATAAACAGCGCTGGATGGACACGATTCTGTTTCATGCTCGTTTAGTCGATAATCAAGTTGTAATTGAAGAGGATAACTTCGAGGAAGGTCTAAGCCAAGCGCTGATTGCAGCGGGTATAAAAGCAGAGCATATCGTGACTAGCCCCTTCCCTGACAACAGCGATAGACAGAAAACCTATAATACAGTATAGAAGCCATTTGACATCTAAGAAGAGCGTGCAAGCCTTCTAATCATCAGCCTAATAAAACAAAGGTTGAGCTTGGCAGTCGCCGCTGTCAAACTTCTCTCAAAGTTCTTCACCAAAATTTTACATCTTTCCATCCAAGCATTTGACCGTTCAATGACCCACCTTGCCTTAACTGGGACAAATCCTGATTTCCCTTAAGCTTTTTTTTCAGCTTTTGATGGCTTTTCTGAAAGTTCAAACTTGATTTTTGTCATAATTTCTGGATATTTTTTTTCTAACTCTTTTGTAAGATGTTCGGGATGATAGCCATTGTCTAGTAAGAGTATAATTTTCGGAATATTTAGAGGTTTGGACTTAAAATAATCGATATTTAAAGTCAACATTTCAATCAAACCAGCATCATCTGATACACTAGCTTTAGTTCCGTGGGTAAAGAAGGGAAACCCAAGTGTATCAACGGCTAGGTGTCTTTTAATACCATTTTTAGATTTGTAGAAACAAAAGCCTTTTGACTCAAGACTAGCATTACAAGTATTTTTTACGGCTTGTAAGTCTATCATCATCAATGTAGTCCATTTGGCTTTTTTTTTACCTGCTCACGCACTTGCTCATGTAATACCATCATCAGCTCTTCTATTACTCCCTGTGAGCGCCACTGCTTGTAATGCCAATATACAGTAGAATAGGGCGGCAAGTCCTTCGCTAAGTCTTGCCAATTGCAGCCATTTTTTAGTTGGTAGAAGATGCCATCTAAGATTTCTCTTTTTGTCCAGTTACATGGTCTAGTTCGGTTCTTTTTGGGCAATATCTCATGTAGTATTGGTTCAATTGTTTCCCATTCTGAATCCGTTAGACTGCTATAATAAGGCATAGCTGCTACTGGATAAGCTGTTGTGCCTTTAAATAGGGTATAATAAAAAATGAGTTTAGTCAATCTCTACAAAAATGCCAGCTAAAAA
>NZ_JAUBPS010000122.1:0-8999 GCF_036700865.1 Microcoleus sp. S13C4 | reverse complement strand
ACCCTCATTCTCTCCTTAACGGTGGCTCTAGTTTTTCTTGGACCACCGTTCTCATCTTTAGTTAGTCTAAACTACAGCTAATAAGTACATGGGGATTTTTTAACCGCAGATATCAGCGGATTAACACAGAGAAAAGCAGATGAAATTCCATCTGCCTTTCTCTGCGTTTATCTGTGGTTAAAAAACATTTTTGATATCACCGCATAAACGAACCGACAACACCGTTCATATCTTCAGCCAAAGGATTTCCCAAAGCCTTAAACTTCCACTCGCCGCCTTCTCGATAAACTTCTCCCATCAACATATTTAATTTTCCTTCATAAGAAGGGTCATTTGACAAGCGATAGCGAGCTATTTCTTTCCCAGTCGCATCTACAGCCCTCACAAAAGCATTTTCTACCAAACCAAAATGCTGTTTTCTCTCTTTCCCATTGTAAATATTAACTCCCAAAATTATTTTTTGATATTGTGCTGGCAAAGAGCTCAGTTTTACCAATATTTGTTCGTCGTCTCCGTCTCCAGCCCCCGTGAGATTGTCGCCTGAGTGAACAACTGTTTTGTCCTTTGACTCCAAATGAGAGTAATAAATTACATCCTCTTTGTAGTTTTGTATTTTGCCATTTTCTCCCAGCAGCAGAGCGTAGGAATCTAAGTCAAAATTGGCACCGCTGCTTCGGCCGAAAAGACCTTTTTTAGTTTGTGCTACATCCCAGCCCAAAGCCATTGTTAATCTGGATAAGTCGAATTCGCTTTTGCTGAGAACGATCGATTGTCCTTTTGTTAAGTTGATAGCCATAGTTTTGTGATTTTGTATGGTTTATAGTGGAGATGTTTTAGAAAGATTAAATCTTTCGCCCTTCTTTAATTGAATTCCCATCTGGTTTATTACCTCATGAGTCTGATTGCTTAAAATCGAGGGAAACATTCCGGCTTCCGAATTTCCCCTCGATTTATTTAGATAGGAGCGATCGACCTTTTATCAGGCATACTTATCTACAAAGCTTTGCAAGCCGGAATTGTAGCCTTGTCCTACAGCTTGGAACCTCCACTCACCGTCTTTCTTGTAAAGTCTGCCGAACTCTACCGCTGTCTCCCTAGAAAAATCCTCGTCTAAATCGTACTTCGTTACCTCTGTGTTAGTAGTAGTGTCGTAAATCCTGATAAAAGCATTCCGCACTTGACCGAAGTTTTGCCTCCTCGATTCTGCTTCGTGAATAGTTACCACAAACACAATTTCTTCCACCGCCGGATCGACTTTGGTTAAATCGACTGTAACGGTTTCATCATCGCCAAATCCTTCTCCCGTTCTGCTATCTCCCAGATGTATTACAGCACTGTCCGGCGACTCCTTGTTGTTGTAGAAAACAAAGTATTTTTCGCCGGGAATTTTGCCAGTAGCCCCCAACATAAACACGGAAGCATCTAGGTCAAACGCTGCGCCGGTGTCTGTAGCATTGGTATCCCATCCCAAACCAATCCCGGCATTTTTCAACCCGGGTGCTTCTTTAGATAGATTGATTCTCCCGCCTTTTTCTAAATTGATAGACATTCGCCCTCCTGCGTGCAAAATCTGTAATATTACTGATAACAATTATACAAACTGTCAGAGCAGCTTGACAAATTGCTGATGCTACTCGTCCTCGGTCAATCGATTTTTGATTTTAGATTTTAGATTTTAGATTGGATAATTGAAGAAAGCGACCCTGCGAATGAATCCGGGGGCTTGTACGTTGGATGCTTTTGGTTAGAGGAGCTTGACAAGTTGCTGCTGGTACTCATCTTCTGTCATCAGTTCGTGGGTATTTTCCACTCTGTCTAAAAACACGATTCCATCTAAATGGTCGTGTTCGTGTTGAAAAATTCGGGCCACAAAGTCTGTCAATTCTTGTCGGTGGAGTTGGCCGTCTCTACAAGTGTATTCTATCTCGATCGCCCTACTTCTCGACACCAATCCCCGAATCCCCGGAATGCTCAAACAGCCTTCCCAGTCTTTGACTGTCTCTGTTGATGCAGCCACAATCCGGGGATTAATCATCGCTGTGGGCTCCATGTGGGGTGCTTGGGGATACCGCAAATTGGGACGGGATGCGACGATGAACAGGCGATCGGACTGAGCCGCTTGAGGGGCGGCAATCCCTACTCCGTGCGCGTGTTGTACGGTAGAGATTAAGCTGTCAATCAACTGTTGAATGCGATCGTCCTTAATATTCTCGACAACTTGCGACTGGCGGCGCAGTACGGGATTTCCTAATTGAGAAATTTGCAATATTTCTGCCATATTAATTAGTCATTGGTAATTGGTAACAACCGTCAACTGTCAACGGTCAACCATCAACCGTCAACAGATTATCCAACTTTTTGAACCGGCAAACTCCCCGGCTTAACAGTCAAATTAACTATTTGCCCGTTGCGGTTAATTTCCATTTGCAACAGCCCGCCAACCTTAGCATTTTGCACGAACTCCTGAACAGCTTCCGACTGAATAATCCGCTGATTATTAATTTTTTGAATCACATCTCCAGCCCGCAAACCGGCTGCTGCTGCCGGAGAATTAGGAACAACGCTAACAATAGCCACACCCCGATCGACTGCAACTCGCAGACTGCTGTTAGCGTTGCTGTTAATTTGCTGCTTAACCTCTGGAGTCAGCGTCGCCATTTCAATGCCCAAATAAGCGTGTTCGACTTTCCCCGTCGAAATCAGTTCCTTCGCCACCTGTTGGGCCGCCTGAATGGGAATCGCAAACCCCAATCCTTGAGCACCTTGAATAATCGCCGTATTCATGCCAATAACTTGACCCGAAGCATTCAGCAGCGGGCCGCCGGAATTCCCCGGATTAATTGCAGCGTCTGTTTGAATAAAACCGATCCGCTTGTCGGGCACGCCCACATCAGAGCTCGATCGCCCCGTAGCGCTAATAATCCCCGCAGTTACGGAATTGTCCAAACCCAAAGGATTGCCGATCGCGATCGCCCATTCCCCAGACAACAGCTTATCCGAATTGCCGATCGGCACCACAGGCAGATTATTCGCCTCAATCTTCACCACAGCAACATCCGTCACCTTATCCGCCCCCAACACCCGCCCCTGAAAGCTGCGGCCGTCCTTGAGAGTTACATTTACCGTATCGGCTCCCTCTACAACGTGAGCGTTAGTGAGAATTACGCCGTCGGCACCGATGACAAAACCCGAACCAGTGCCCCGTTCGATTCCACCCTGACCCGAATTCGGTTCTATGCCAAAAAAATCTTCCGGCGACAGCCCTCTATTTTGCGGTTTCACCCGGCGCGAAGCATCGATCCGAACCACTGCCGGGCCCACTTTTGCCACCGCAGCCACAATAAAATTCACATTAGTCCCGTCGCCCGACAACGAAGCCGGCGGCAAGACTTTGCTAACTCGATCCTTTGTACTACGAGGCAGTTGCAATGTCGGTTCCAGCGCCCTTTGTCCCGAGTCGCCAGAATTTGCACGAAATTGAGAAACCGTCAGACGATCGCCCAACATGGCGGCCCCGGCTCCCGTTACCAGCAGCAATATGTAAATTGCCGGTTGCTTCCAAAATTTGCCAGTAGAACTCTTCATGGCGACGTTTTAAGGCTTTCCTGCCAAATCTAAATGTTTGCTCAACAGCTCCCCGATACCTGGTTTGGACTGCAGAGCCGCAAAATTTTTGGGCGATGGCGTCCCGCCCCGCAAGCTACGGCAGACTCCCTTAAACTTTAGCATCTGAGGACTAAACTCTCTAGACTGTAGAATTAATATCTTGAATGCCGATCGGCAGAGGTGAGCGATGGACATTCCCCTCGAAAGTCTGTGGAATCAGATACTTGAACGTCTCCAGGTACAACTGAGCAGACCTAGCTTTGAGACGTGGATCAAAACTGCCCGGGCCGAACAACTCGAAAATAACTGTTTGATCGTCAGCGCCCCCAACCCCTTTGCTCGCAATTGGTTGCAAAAATATTACGTCAAAACCATTGCCGATGCAGTCTACGAAATTCTCGGCTATCCCGTAGACATTTACTTGACCATTGCCGGAGGAAACGAAACAGGTGGCAGCAGTGACTCCGCCATAATTTGGCCCTCCCCCATCGCCGATATGGAAAACCACTCGCTTCACCCCCCCAAACCCGCCAATTTAAACCCGAAATACGTATTTTCCCGCTTTGTCGTCGGTTCTAATAACCGCATGGCTCACGCGGCCTCCCTCGCGGTAGCCGAGTCTCCGGGCAGAGAATTCAATCCCCTATTTTTGTGCGGTGGCGTCGGTTTGGGCAAAACTCATTTGATGCAGGCGATCGGTCATTATCGCTTGGAAATTGACCCCAACGCCAAGATTTTTTACGTTTCTACTGAGAAATTTACTAACGATTTAATCGCCGCAATTAGGAAAGATAGTATGCAAACTTTCCGCGATCATTATCGAGCAGCCGATGTTTTATTAATAGATGATATCCAATTTATTGAAGGAAAAGAATACACTCAAGAAGAATTTTTTCACACTTTTAATACTTTGCACGAAGCCGGGAATCAAGTAGTTTTAGCTTCCGATCGCCCGCCGCAGCAAATCCCCCGCCTGCAAGAGCGTTTGTGTTCCCGATTTTCCATGGGATTAATTGCCGACATTCAATTGCCAGACTTGGAAACTAGGATGGCAATTTTGCAGAAAAAAGCCGAGTATGAAAATATGCGTCTGCCGCGAGATGTCATTGAATACATTGCTTCTAGTTACACTTCCAACGTTCGGGAATTGGAAGGAGCTTTGATTCGGGCGGTAGCATATCTTTCAATTACTGGTTTGCCGATGACCGTGGAAAATATCGCCCCGGTTTTGAATCCGCAAACTGAAAGCGTAGAGGCAACGCCAGATGCAGTAATTGCAGTTGTGGCTGAGGAGTTTGATGTTTCTGTTGAAGATTTGAAAGGCATTTCCCGCAGGCGAGAAATTAGTCTGGCACGTCAAATAGGGATGTATTTAATTCGGCAGCATACTGGTTTGAGTTTGCCGAAAGTTGGCGAAGTATTCGGTGGCAAAGATCACACGACTGTGCTTTACAGTTGTGACAAAATTGCTCAGTTGCGGAACACTGACCCGAATTTGGCTCAAACTTTGCGTCAGTTGAGCGATCGAATTAACGTTGTCAGCCGCAAAACTTGAGAAGAAGTCATTAGTCAGTTGTCAGTGGTCAGTTGTCAGTTGTCAGTTGTTATCACTCAACGCCGTCAACAGTCAACAGTCAACAGTCAACAATTCCCATTCCCAATTCCCAATGCCCCATAATAGTCAATCTTGCCTGTGGAAAAACCTGTGGAAAAGTTGCCCTCAGTTTGTGGAAAACTTTACTCGATCGCCCGAAACAGTTTTTGTACCAAAATGGGCGGGCGATCGACCGCACCAGCTTTTCCACAAGTTTTCCACAGGTATTTATTACCTATAAGTGACGCCCAGCAAGCAGTTAACTTTTTTTTTCACAGTTTCCACAGGGCGATCGATACAAAAATAATTCAATAAATAAAAAAAAAAACTGGCGATCCCTACATACCCTACACACATAGTTCGCGACGCGCGCTGACCTCAGAAACCCGGTTTATACGAAGATTTATCGTTTTTACAGGCAAAATTTTGCCTAGAAACCCGCTTTCTAGCCCCATGCTTAAGCCCTACACACAGAAAAACTGACCCGCCGGCTTTCTGTGATACGATTTGTTTCTGTTTCAAATCCGGTTAATTAACCTTCCTACCATGAAATTGGTTTGCACCCAAAGTGACCTCAACGCCAACCTCTCGTTGGTAAGTCGGGCCGTTCCCTCCCGCCCGACACATCCGGTACTAGCCAACGTGCTCTTAGTAGCGGATGAGGAAAATCAGCGGGTTAGCTTGACAGCTTTCGATCTCAGTTTAGGCATTCGTACCAGCTTCGCAGCAGAAGTCACTGGCGGCGGCAGTTTTACAATACCCGCTAAATTGCTTAACGATATTGTTTCGAGACTCCCAGATGGAGAGATTACTTTAGAAGACGAAGCGGGGGACACCGTAGCATATCTCACTTGCAGTTCTGGCAGCTACCAAGTTAGAGGCATGGGCCCGGAAGAATTCCCAGAATTGCCCGCAATCGAAGCCGGAACAATCCTCAAATTGCCGCCGGAATCCTTGATAGAAGGACTCAAAGGAACTTTATTTGCTACTAGCCCCGACGAGGCAAAACAGGTACTTGCAGGCGTGCATTTAAAGGTATTGCAAGATTGCCTGGAATTTGCAGCTACAGACGGCCACAGATTGGCAGTAGTTCAAACTGCCAATGAAAAAGCTGAAGGCGAAGAAACCCAAGAAGAATTTGAGGTGACAGTCCCCGCTAAAGCATTGCGGGAAGTAGAAAGAATGCTGGTGATGCGGCAGTGGACTGAACCTGTCACCCTGCATTTTGAACACGGTCAAGTAGTGTTTGAATGGGCAGACCAGAGGCTGACAACCCGCACCTTGGAAGGGCAATATCCCGCATACCGGCAGTTGATTCCGCCGTCTTTTGAGCGGCAAATTACCTTAGAAAGGCGATCGTTCTTAGCAGCAGTAGAAAGAATTGCCGTGTTTGCAGACCAAAAAAATAATATTCTCAAATGCAGCATCGACGAGGAGAATCAGGAAATTACTTTGTCTGTAGATGCTAAAGATGTCGGCTGTGGCAAAGAGTCAATGCCCGCACAGATTTCGGGAGATAGCATAGATATTGCTTTCAACGTGAAATACTTAATTGACATTTTGAAAACTGCTCAGTCTCCCGAAATTCAACTGCAATTAAACGGTGCTTTAGCCCCCGTAATTTTCCAGCCTTTGGGCGGAGTCAATGCTACATTCTTGGTAATGCCAGTTCAGCTAAGAGCTTAAAAAGAGTCCTTAGTCAGTAGTCCTTAGTCAGTAGTCATCAATCAACAGTCAACAGTCAACAATCACCGATGCTGCAACCGGAATAGATCTAATTCCTCGGCGTTAATCTGTGTTGATCTGCCCTCATCTGCGGTTAAAAAAAGATAATTTCTCGGGCCGCAGATGACAAGGGATTGACGCTGATTCACGCAGAGGTTGAGAAGAGAGATAGGATTAATTCCGATGCTAACAGATTTGATATGACTTATTACTTCAAATCAAGGGCAACAAAATCTCAAATTCCGTACCCGTACCGGGCGTAGAATGCAAATTTAACTTGCCTTTATGCTTTTCCGTAACAATTTGATGGGTAATTGCCAATCCCAAACCAGTACCTTTCCCCGCCGGTTTGGTGGTGAAAAATGTCTCAAAAATCCGCCGCTGAATTTCTGGCGGAATTCCCGGCCCGTTATCGGCAATTCGGATGGCTATCCAAGCATTATTTTGATTTTTTTCCGCTGCTTCTGGGCAGAAGTCGGCGTTTTGGCTGGCGGATGATAGCTGTTTTGCATTTTGTCGATCGCCCCTAACATAATTTTGAATCAATTCCGAATTCACCCAGTCTCCGTCAGAACTGTCTATTACCTCGGTTTCAATAGTAATCGCAGCCACAAAACCTTTTTCTTCTTTTACCTCTTCCAAAACGTCGATCGCATTGCTGATGATATTCATAAATACCTGGCTCAACTGACCAGAGTAACACTTAACCAAAGGCAAATCCCCATAGTTTTTAACTACTTCAATCCCGTACTTCAGACGGTTTTTCATAATTAGCAGCGTACTGTCAATACATTCGTGGATGTTAGCTTGTTTCAAGCGGGCTTCGTCCATGTGAGAAAAAGTGTGCAAGCTGGTGACGAGTTCGGTCAGCCTCTCGGATGAAACTTTCATACTTTTGAGAATTTCCACCCAATCTTCTTGCAAAAAATCAAATTCTATGTTTTTTTTAAGTTTGTGAATGTGTTCGCTGTCACCAACAATGTCTTCGTAAGCAGACAGCAAATCCATGATGTCTTTCGAGTAGTTGGACAAAAAGCCGATATTTCCCCTGATGCAGGTGACGGGATTTCTAATTTCGTGGGCGACTCCAGCTACCATCTGCCCCAAACTGGCTAGTTTTTCGGTTTGAATTAGTTGAGATTGAGTTTGCTGCCTCAGCAATTTTGTCGCTAGTTCGTGAATGTTGGATTGGGCTACTAACAATTCGTGTACGTCTAGCAAAGTATAAGTTTGAGGCGACATTTGAACTACAATCGGTTCGTAAAGCAGTTCTTTCGATCGCAACAGCGACTTCCTGGCTGCATCTACGATTAAAGTATTGCTGGGAAAAATTAAACTCTCAGTTTCGGCAAAGCGGTACAAAGCCTTCACAGGTCGCTTTAAAAATAATTCTCGCCCAAAAGGACGGCTGATAAATTCTAAAAATCTCCGCCGAGAAATCATGCCTGCAAATTCACCTTGATGGGTCACAATGACTCCCGGTAATAGCGGATTAGCTTCTAACATCTGAGAAATTCGCATTCCCCAATCCGTAGCTTCTACCTGAAAATCGTAAAGCGACAATTGTTGGAGAGTAGAGTCTAAACAAAGTGTTCCTAGGTCAGCCTCGGAGATGGGTTGGACTGGTCTTTCTACGCAGGAGGTATTCAACATAAATTTATCAGCACGCTTTTTTGGGGTTCTATTTGCTAGCAGACATTCAGCTACCAAAGGTCAGCAGGTAAGTTGCTGAGTGCTTTGACGGGGACCCCCCTGGCAAACTGCATTTTGAATTACACAAAAAACTGACTGTAGTAAATGGGATTTTACCACTTAAAGTATTAGGCACTATTAAGTACCACCGATATAAATGCGCCCTGGCTATGCCTGACTTTATTTTATACTGACTTGATGGGTATTAACGCTGGTTTCGACTATTTAACTATTCATTAACCTGGAGTTCTCGTCTTAACCTATTTTTAATAATAAGATTACATTTTTCCAAAATATAAAGTGATAATAAGCTGTTGTGCCTTTAAATAGGGTATAATAAAAAATGAGTTTAGTCAATCTCTACAAAAATGCCAGCTAAAAA
>NZ_JAUBPS010000176.1:0-1101 GCF_036700865.1 Microcoleus sp. S13C4 | reverse complement strand
TGCAATTTGGCTTCCAGTACAAGACGTTCTGCCGCCATCGCTTCCCGACTCAATTGACCAGTATGATACTCCCTATAGAACCCATTTGAGATCTTTTTAGGGGGTAACTGGAGCAGCAAGTCGTTTGAGCATCAATCTGATAAAACAAAGCTTGAGCTTGGCATTGGCAGCTTCAAGTGTGCGGTCAAAATTTTTGACTAAACTCTTGCAGCGCTCTACCCAAGCATTCGATCTTTCAATCACCCATCTAGCTGCAACCGGAACAAATCCCGATTGTCATGAAAGACTCCTTTTCAGCTTTTGATGGCTTGGTGGAGAGTTCAAACTGGATCTTGGTCATAATTTGAGGATAAATCTGCTCCAATGAGCTCGTCAGTTTTTCAGGATGATAACCATGATCTAGCAAGATGGTAATCTTCGGCAGTTCCAGCGGTTTAGATTTGAAGTAATCGATATTTTGGGTCAACATTTCAATCAACCCCGAGGGTCATCAGATACGCTGGCTTTGGTGCAGTGGGTAAAGAAGGGGAAGCCCAATATATCAACTGCTAAATGTCTTTTAATCCCATTTGTTGTCTTGTAAAAACACAACCCTTTCGACTCAATCCCTGCATTACAGGTGTTTTTCACCCATGAGTGAGTCAATCATGATTAGAGTTGTCCACTGAGGCTTTTTTTTTACTTGTTCCCGCACTCGTCCATGTAATTCTGTCATAACTTTGTCTAATATCTCATCTTCACACCACTGTTTGTAATGCCAGAAGACCGTTGAATAGGGTGGAAAATCTTTGGGTAAGTCTGCCCAGTTGCAACCATTCTTGAGTTGATACAATATCCCGCCCGTGAATTTGCCGCTTTGTCCACACTGGGGGTCTTGTTTTCTTCTTGTGCGGTAATAATGGCTCGATTATTTCCCACTATGAGTCTGTTACATCGCTTGAATACCCCATTTACTCCCCCGTCTGCTTTTAATTCACCACTTTTAGCTATCCTACCCGATTGGCAAAAAGATCTCAAATGGGTTCTATATCGGGTTCTAGCAGTGGTTTAAATTTCACTAACTGCCCCAGCTAATAGTCGATTGCCCTCAAAACGACTTAG
>NZ_JAUBPS010000121.1:0-9141 GCF_036700865.1 Microcoleus sp. S13C4 | reverse complement strand
TTGAGTAACAGCTTGCCGGATATTCAAAGGCAGCTACTTTTGGCTGCAATCATTTTTTAGTCTAAACTACAGTAATTTATGCTGAAGTTTTTCCTGTTTTACTGTTAGATAAGTTTGCTTTGTTATCGGGAAATTTAGCAAAAGTGCTAGAGGTTTTGCTGCGGCAGAACATCAATGTTTTGTGAAAAACTTGTCTTAATTTTATGGATTTTTTTCCCCGCACGCCATCAACCAAAAACTCATCATCGATCGATCGCCCGCAGCTACAAACTCATCCCGCGAAACCAGATAGCTTTCTATTTCCGACTCTGAAATCAACCCTTGTTTGACCATTTGCAAAATGGGCCCGGAGTCAAGTAAAGGTTGAAACGCCTCAATTCCGGTGATATCGCTGTGGCTGACAACGGCTTCTAAATCAACGCTAACAAACCCAGCTTCTTTGAGAATGCGGCACAGATTTCGCCCGACGGATAAATTGCCGCCCCGCGATGCTATCACCTGCTTGAATTTCTCCCTGACAATCTCGACTGACAAAGGCGGATTTGTCAGCCAAAACAGATCCGCATCGTTATCAATAATCACCAGTTTGCCGCCCGGTTTCAAGATGCGGAATATTTCTCTAGCTGCTGCGACGGGCTCTGGGAGGTGAACGAACAGCAAACGGGCGATCGCAAAATCGAAAGTGTTAGCCGCCAAACCAGTATCCGCAACCGATGCTTGGATGCGATCTACTCGATCGCCCCCTTTGTCCTGCAAATATCCTACTGCTTTTTCGTGCAGTACCGGGTCAATTTCTACCGCTGTTACCGAACTGTTTGGCAGCAATTCTAACAGTTTTTCGGTGAAAAATCCCGACCCGCTACCTGCTTCCAAAACCTTCATCGCGTCGGCTAAACCGAACCACTTTAAAGTGCGCGCTTCCTTTCCCCAACTGATGATAACTTGAGCTTTTAACCGCTGGATTTCTCCCTCCAATTCCAGATTGAACGTACTGGCTTGATACGAACCTTCGGCCGCCATAAAATCATCCTTTTCCCTGCTTCGACACCTAGATTATAATAGAACTGCGCTTTAGCGCAATTCTCGTTGCGGACATCCCCAACCCCAGTTGGCGGACAGATGCAGGACGGGAGCCAGGTAGTTCCTCTATTATAAGAAGATGACCGAGACGATTTTAGATTGAGGATTTGGGATTTTGAATGAGAATTTCAGCGGTTTAAAGCCCCTAGTTTCAACTAGGTCAAAAATCGAAAATCGTAAATCCCATATCTAAAATGGGTTGACGGATTACCTAAACTGACGATGTTGTGTGGGAACGAATCAACTATGCCCCAGACTTTACCTCAACCGGAGAAACGAACATTTTTAGTTGTGGATGACCATGCGATGGTGTTAGGCGGCACGCTTAACATTCTGAAGCAAGAATATCCAGAGGCCGACATTCTGACGGCTTCGACGGCTCAGGCAGCCCTTGAGCAAATAGCGCAGATGACCCCGGATTTGGTGATTGTGGATCTGGTGATGCCAGAGACGATCGGCGAAATAGCGCAAGCAAATTCAGGGCTTCAACTCCTCAAAACGTTGATGGAGCAGTATCCGAATCTGAATATTGTGGTGCAGAGTGCCCATGTTCGGACTTTAGTTTGGCTGAAACCGTCGATCGACAATCACATGGGCGGCTTCACAGTTGTCGATAAGAGCAAGCCCATGGAAGAGTTGCTGGCAATGGTTGATTGGGCCCTGCACGAGCGGATTTATACACCCAAAGAGATCCGCAACGGGCTGCAACTCAAACCCGCCTGGATGCAGGTGTTGCAATTTGCTTTTCAAGAGAGCTTACAGGATACTGGGATCGCCAAACGGATGAATGTTTCTGAACGCACTGTGCAGTGTTACTGGACTAAGATTCGAGATGTGCTAGAGGTGTATAAGGATGATGATAAGAACCTGCGGATTCAAACGGAAGTGCGAGCTAGGGAACAAGGATTGATTGATTAGTGAAGCGCGATCGATGGCAAGCAGTGAAAGCGGATGTCACGACTTGGGGACGAGGAGCGCTTCCAGGGGTGATGGTGATTGTCGCTGTGACGATCGCTCGATTCACGGGTGCGCTTCAGTTTTTAGAGTTGGTGACGTTCGATCGATTTCTGCGGCTGCGTCCCCCTGAGCCAATAGATGAAAGGATTGTAATCGTAAGTATCACCGAGGAAGATATTCAACGCGCCAGAACTTATCCGATTCCCGATCGCGAAATTGCCGATTTGCTTAAACGCTTGCAGGCCTATCAACCGACTGCGATCGGGCTGGATATTGTCCGCGATATTCCGGTTGAGCCGGGTAATGCTGAACTAACATCGGTGTTTCGCAGCAGCAAGAATACGATCGGAGTGGAGATTGCTTTGCCCGATCGCAGTGGCTTTATCGTCGCACCTCCGCCCGCGCTACCACCAGAACAAATTGGCTTTGCAGATACCGTTCTGGATGCCGATGGCTATCAGCGCCGCAGTTTATTGGGCGCTCACAACCACCAGCAGGAATACCGTTTTTCGTTTTCCCTGCGACTGGCGGAACGCTATCTCGCCACAAAAGGTATTGCGTTAGAAAATGGCATCCAAGATCGCAATGCCTTGCGGTTTGGTAATACTGAGTTAACCAGGCTTCAACCCAATTCCGGCGGATATGTGCGGGCGGATGCAGGCGGCAACCAGATTTTGCTGAATGTTCGCAGTGGGATACCGTTTCGCGTGCTTTCTCTCTCGCAAATCAAATCGGGACAGGTCAACCCGGATTGGATTCGAGGCAAAATTGTGTTGATTGGGATGATGTCTTTTAGTGCGAAGGATCTGGCAAGTTCAGGTGCGATCGCAGGCATCAATCCCGGACGGATTTACGGAGTCGAAATGCAGGCCCACGCCACCAGCCAGATCCTGAGCGCGGTGCTTGATCGCCGATCGTTGCTTCGGGTTTGGGCGGATGGCTGGGAAATGCTCTGGATTGGGGTCTGGGGACTCTTGGGGATGAGTTTGGGACGATTTCTGCGATCGCCCTGGAAAATTTTGTTGGGGTTCTTAATCGCCAGTATCAGCCCGATCGCGCTTTGTTACTGGCTCATTCTGTTGGGGTGGTGGGTGCCGATCGTACCTGTGTTGTTGGTGCTGGTGTTGAATGGGGCTGGCTTGATGGCAGCGTTTTTTTATCGCCACGAACAGGAACTCCGACTGCGGTTAGAGGAACGTCAATTTGCGATCGAACAGACGTTTAATGCCATTCACAGCGGCCCGTTACAAACATTGGTGGGAATTTTGAGAACCGCTCAGGGAGAAGCCACACCGTCGCCATTTTTACCCGAGTTGCAACGCCTGAATGAAGAATTACGGGCGGTTTACGGATCGGTGCAGCGAGATGCGATCGCGGATGAACCGCATCTTCGCATGGGAAGCGCGATCGAATTGGCCCTGCAAGCCCCGCTGCATGAATTGCTCTACAAGATATATTGCAACACGCTAGAACAAGAACTGCCCTACCTCACAACTATCAAATTCAAAATTGTACAGTTCGATCCCTTGAACACCTCGCATCTGCGGTTGGAACACAAGCGAGCACTCTGCCGCTTTCTGGAAGAAGCGCTCTGCAATGTGGGGAAACACGCGATCGAAGCCACTCGCTTGACCGTAATTTGCACTCAGGAGGGCGATCGGCAGGTGATTCGGGTGGCGGATAATGGCAGGGAGAACCCGTCTGACGCAGAAGCGCTGAGTTCCGGTGAAACGAACAGGGACAGGGAGACAACTCAATATCTAAACTCTAAACTCCAAGCTTCAGGATTAGGAACGCAATTGGCAAACAATTTAGCGAAACAATTAGGGGGAACATTTCGGCGCTACCCAAATGTACCGAGGGGGACAGTGTGCGAGTTAACTTGGTCAGCCAAACGGCGCTGGTTCTGGTAATTGGTTCCTCAGAGTTAGCATCCGAATTATTCATCTCTCTCTTCTCTTCCTCTGTGTTCTCTGCGTTCTCTGCGGTTAAATCATTCCGATCCAACTGGAATTGATATCACACTTGCTATATCTTTGCACCTTCCCGCAAACGAAGCTTGCGGGCAGTCCTCTATTGTGTTTGTGTATTGTTGATTACTGTAGAAATAGTTACAGAGGGCATTGCGATGATGACTCACGGATTGAAGCGTCGAACCATTTACTCTGCGGGCATTGCGAGTTTAATGCTGAGTGTTTCGTTCTGGATCGCTCCTGTAGCGCTGGCAAAATACACTCCTCCTCAAAACCCTTCTAAACCGAAAGACACGGGGACGAATACCACTCGCGGCGGCAGTTGTGAAGGTAATTCATCGGCGAGATTGACTGCCTTGGTGCCGTTTAGTCATGTGGGAGAGACGATTTCCGGGCATCCCACTTTTACCTGGTTTGTACCCGATCGCACTCCTCGTCCGCTGCAATTGAGGCTGTTTACTCGCACGGGACAACTGCTCTACAGAACCGAGATGCAGAGTCAGCCAGGAATCATGTCGGTTGCTTTGCCCTCAAATCTGCCCCAACTGTCGATTGGGCAATCCTATCAGTGGCAAGTGGTGTTGGTCTGCGATCCGAATGTTCCTTCGAGAAATGTGGTGGCGGCGGCAGAAATCCAAGTCGTTGCACCTGCTGCGTCGTTGCAGACTCAACTTGCAGCGGCGCAAACTCCCCAACAGCGGATCGACCTGTATGCCGAGGCCGGGCTGTGGTATGACGCGATCGCCGAAGCGCGCAAAGCCTCTGAGACTTCTCAAAACCAAGCGGCTGTGCTGGAATTGCTAGATGCTCTTGCTAGTTCGGAAGCTGAACCTTTGAAAGATTGGAGCGATCGATTGCGACAAATTAGGGCGATCGAACAACAGCGCCAACCCCCGCAACCCAAACCCTAAAATCCCATGCAGCCTTTCTCGCTAAAACTGCTTAAATCCAGCAATCGTAAAGTGCGATCGGGCTTTCTCTTTCCCCTAGCCTTTTGCCTTTTATCTGTTGCTTTTTATATTCCCCTGCACTCTCTACTTCCAGGCGTTGCTCAAACTATGGATTCTAAAACCCAGGCCGATCGGCTAATGCAGCAGGGGCTTCAACAGTATCAGACTCGCCAATTCCCAGCAGCGCTGAATTCTTGGCAACAGGCACTCCAAATTTATCGCGCCCTCAAAAACCGCCAAGGGGAAGGGAATGCACTAGGCAATTTGGGAGCCGCTTACCGCTCTCTGGGCAACTATGCTAAAGCCATTGAGTATATGCAGCAACAGTTAGCGATTGCTCGTGAAATTAGAGACCGCCAAAATGAAGGTGTGGCACTGGGCAATTTGGGAGGCACTTACGGCTCTCTGGGCAACGATGCCAAAGCCATTGAGTATTCACAACAGCAGTTAGCGATCGCCCGCGAAATTAAAGACCGCGAAGGGGAAGGTGCAGCACTAGGCAATTTGGGAGCCGCTTACGGCTCTCTGGGCAACAATACCAAAGCCATTGAGTATGCACAGCAGACTTTAGCCATCGCCCGCGAAATTAAAGACCGCGAAGGGGAAGGTATAGCACTGGGCATTTTGGGAATCGCTTACGGCTCTCTGGGCAACTATGCCGAAGCCATTGAGTATTCACAACAACAGTTAGCGATCGCCCGCGAAATTAAAGACCGCCCGCGAGAAGGGAATGCACTGGGCAATTTGAGAGCCGCTTACCATTCTCTGGGCAACTATACCAAAGCCATTGAGTATTCACAACAGCAGTTAGCGATCGCCCGCGAACTTAAAAACCGTAAAGAGGAAGGGAGTGCACTGGGCAATTTGGGAGTCACTTACTTCCATTTGGGCAACTATGCCGAAGCCATTGAGTATTCACAGCAGAGTTTAGCGATCGCCCGTGAAACTAAAAACCGCCAAGGGGAAGGTGTAGCACTGAGCAATTTGGGACTCGCTTACAGCTCTCTGGACTATACCAAAGCCATTGAGTATTCACAGCAGAGTTTAGCGATCGCCCGTGAAACTAAAAACCGCCGAGAGGAAGGGAATGCACTGGACATTTTGGGAGGTGCTTACCGCTCTATGGGGAACTATGCCAAAGCCATTGAGTATTCACAGCAGAGTTTAGCCGTCGCCCGTGAAACTAAAAACCGCCGAGAGGAAGGGAATGCACAGGGCAATTTGGGAGTCACTTACTTCCATTTGGGCAACTATACCAAAGCCATTGAGTATTCACAGCAGAGTTTAGCGATCGCCCGCGAAACTAGAAACCGCCCGGGGGAGGGTTGGACGCTCAACAACCTCGGAGCGGCGTTCTTAAAGGTTGGCAACCTAACAGAAGCTGAAAAAATGCTCCTCAATGGGATTCAATTTTGGGAATCGATGCGTCAAATACTCGGCTCCAACGACGCGAATAAAATCTCCATCTTTGAAGAACAAGCTCGCACCTATAAACTTCTACAAGAAGTCCGGGTGGCTCAGAATAACCCGATCGCCGCCTTAGAAATTGCCGAACGGGGACGTGCTCGTGCCTTTGTCGATCTCCTGACACAGCGCCTATCATCTGATTCTGCCAATTTGGTTATAGCCACTGCTCCCAGCCAGGAGCAAATCCGCCAAATCGCCAAAGCACAGAACGCCACTTTGGTGCAGTATTCCATAATCTACGACGTTTTCCAGATTCAGGGAAAAAGCGAAACACAAGAATCCGCGCTCTATGTTTGGGTGATTCAACCCACGGGCGAAATCACGTTCCGCCAAGTTGACCTCAAACCCCTTTGGCAAAAACACAACGCCTCCCTAACCAACTTGATCGTTGGCAATCAAGAATTCCTCGCCGTCCGCAGTCGCAGCAGCACTGGTTTTGCCAAACCCCAACCCGACTTACCGACACTGCATCAACTGCTAATCGATCCCATTGCCAGCCTCCTACCCAAAGATCCCAACGCTCATGTCATTTTCATTCCCCAAGGTTCGCTCTTCCAGGTGCCCTTTCCCGCCCTGCAAGATGCCAATGGCACTTACTTAATCGAAAAACACACCATTCTCACCGCCCCCTCGATTCAAGTTTTGGATTTGACTCGACAACAACGGCAGAAGTTGGTCCAGAAGCCAGCCAATAGCAGTAACGCTCTAGTATTGGGCAATCCCACGATGCCAAGCGTGTCTCTGTCTCCCGGAGAGCCCAAACAGCAATTGTCTCCTCTACCTGGGGCCGAAGCCGAAGCTAGAGCGATCGCGCCTCTGCTCAAAACCCAAGCCATCACAGGCGCTCAAGGGACAAAAGCTGCGATCGTCCAAAAAATGCCCCAAGCATCGATTATTCATCTGGCCACACATGGATTGCTGGATGATGTGCGCGGATTGGGAAGTGCGATCGCTATGGCTCCTTCTGGTAGCGATGACGGCTTATTAACAGCAGAAGAGATTTTTGACATGAAACTGCAAGCAAGCTTAGTCGTTTTGAGTGCTTGCAACACTGGAGAAGGCAGGATTACCGGGGATGGAGTGATTGGCTTGTCGCGCGCTTTGATTTCGGCAGGAGTACCGAGTGTAATTGTTTCTTTATGGTCGGTGCCCGATGCGCCGACATCGGAATTGATGCAGTCGTTTTATCAAAACTTGCAAAATAATCCCGACAAAGCACAGGCATTGCGGCAAGCAATGTTAACTACGATGAAAACCCATCCTCAGCCGCGAAATTGGGCGGCATTTACTTTAATTGGGGAGGCAGAGTAAGTTTTTATGAATAGCGCGATCGGCTCAATGTTTTTATCCTAAGTTTTATCCTAAATTTTATCCATTCCGTTTGTACCGGAATGATAGAGGAGACGGCACTGCCGTCTCCTAATTTCCGATACTAATAATTCCGATGCAATCGGAAACGATCTTTATTCTTTAGTCGGCGCCGGCCGACTTTGTTTGTGTAGACGCGGTTTCAACCGCCGAGTTATCTTCTCTATCTCAAAACTGATGGAAGTGAACCATCTACTCTACAGATTCACATACTTTGCACTTTCCCGCAATCTATTTTGCACCTCATACTTAATCAAGTCTGTGGGTAGAACGAATGATTTTTCCATCGGGGTTGCTTAAGATTTAAGTCAAGTGTTAAGAGGATTTTTTTTATGGCTTTACAACCCGATCCGTCAGAATCTAGACGATCAATTGGCGACAATACATCCGAATTTGTTACTTTGTCGATCGCAGATGCAGCTAATTTTCCTTTAGGAGCTTGGATGCTTGCCGGTGACGATTTCGTTACTGGCTCAACAGCTAATGATTTGGTTTATGGCAATGAAGGAGAAGAGATTATCAGCGGGGATTTGGGCAACGATTCTTTATTCGGAGGAAAAGGTAAAGACTTCCTGATTGGAGAAGAGGGAAATGACTCTCTCAGCGGCGGTCAAGATGCAGATTTTCTGATAGGTGGTGCGGGAAATGATATTCTCTTGGGCGGTAGAGGCAATGATTTTTTAGTCAGCGGTAACGGAAATGACACTCTGGTGGGAGGTTTGGGTCGCGACATTTTAGGAGCTTTGGATGATAATAATAGTTCAATTAAAATCGGGGGCAGCAATTTGTACGTCCTCCAAGCAGAACCCGGAGTTACAGATGTCAACAATGCCGATTTTATTGTAGGTTTCAGACCCGCTTTCGATCGAATTGGATTGGCCGACGGTTTGAATGCTACCGATGTAGACTTGCAATACGTGACAAACGTGACAGTTTTATTTGGGTATGATGCACCAGAAAGTGCCAAACTATTTACCCCGCCAGGTGCATTCGATACTCAACCGATAGAGAGTCAAGGCACTTTAATTAAAGTTAGGAATTCCGGCGAGATAGTAGGCTTTGTGGCAAATGTAAGAGTGACCGATCTTCAAGGTAGTATTATCTCGTCTCAGGGATTTTAATCAATTTTTATAGCCATTTATGAATAATTTATTCCTCATAAATGGCTCTTGAAAACTTCAGTACCTAAAAGCTAAATTTATATCTAAAAGAGGACTAATGAGTTATATTCTTTAGTCCTCTTTTAGAGGACTTGGGCTATGAGACAGGGAATAGACCTCTTGCGAAAGTGCGCTCGTTCTAGGTAAAATAAAAGAAAAAATTAGATTAATAATATGAATTACGAA
>NZ_JAUBPS010000120.1:0-9270 GCF_036700865.1 Microcoleus sp. S13C4 | reverse complement strand
CTCATTCTCTCCTTAACGGTGGCTCTAGTTTTTCTTGGACCACCGTTCTCATCTTTAGTTAGTCTAAACTACAGTTATTAGAGAAAAGTAAAAATTATGGATTCATTGTTTACAAATACTCCCTTGTCAAAGGATGATTTTGTTAATTGTAACTGGGAAGAAGTTGTTGAAAGTTCTGGTCAAAAAACTTGCCACCGCTATTCGCCTGTTTTTTGGAATAAATCTCAAGAAGCTAAACAAGCCGGGAATACTAAAATTCAAATCGCTCTAGCTATACTGTCAGGAATTACCGCTCCCGCATTGAAATCAGAATCTCCTGAACAACCATTTCATTACATGGAAGTTATTAATAATCTTAGTGAGGAATATTTAACAGTATTAGAAGAGTGGGTATTAGACTTATATGATTATGAACTTAAAGCAAGAGTTGCAGATATTCTCTGGATTCGCAACAAGCGTAAGTATAAGATGGCACAAACTGCAATTGATTCTTATTTAGAGTCGGCCAAATTATTAGAATATCCTGAGCAGTGGTCATTGTCAGTAAAGAGAATTGAGCGAGCAATTCGGTTAGCTTACCATTCTAACCAGAAAGCTCATAAACAGAAAGTTGTTGCTCATGTTGAAAGTGTATTAAGCAAATATGATGGCGAAGACCCTCTGTTTTTATCTGCCAAGTTGATGGAGCTTCTACTAGAGTTTAAAGAAGGAAATCCATCCAAATATGCTCCTATTGCAGAGAAAGCAGCACATCGTTCTGAAGCAGAAAGTAACTGGGACAAAGCAAGAAATTATTGGGAACTAGCGATTGTTTGGCAGAGAAAAAATAAAAATCCTGAGCAAGAACGCTTGGTCTCTCTATATTATGCAGAAACTTATGTGAAAGAAGCAGAAGATAAAATTAAACAAACCCCTCCAAGTTATCTAGCTGCATCTCATTTTTTAATCAAAGCTATTGAAGCTTTGACTAATATGGGTGGTAATCAAAGACGCATAGAAGAAATACACCAAACTTTGCTAGATTATCAGCAAAGATCTACTCTGGAAATGCAATTTTTTTATTCTGAAAAAATAGATAGTAGTAGTATTGCTGGACAATTCATAGATAAAATCAAAGGCAAAAAGTTGGATGAAGCTCTTTTAACTTTGGCATTTTTGTTTAACTCTACACCGGTTTCTGAGATAAAAAAACGAACTCAAGAAGGAATAGACAGCAGTATATTTAGAGATATTTTTCCTAACATTTATGTAAATGAAATGGGAAAGATAGTAGGACATAATCCATCTTTTGAAGATGAAATGTATAGAACTGCTATTGTGTATCAACAAGCTCAAGCTCAAGCTATTATTGAGCCAGCTAGATATCAAATTAATTTAGAGCATTATGTTCAAATTAGCGATTTTTATTCAATAGTTGTTAATAATCCTTTTGTTCCTAGAGGTCGTGAAGAGATATATGCTAGAGGACTTTATGCTGGGTTAACTGGTGATTTTTTAGTTGCAGCACATCTTTTAATACCTCAAATAGAACATTCTCTTCGTTGCCTTGTAAAAAACCGAGGAAAGATTACGTCTTGGCTCGATAAAGGCATACAAGATGAACATATTATGAGTGTACTTTTTGAGCAGCATGAAGCTGAATTAAAGGAGATTTTGGGAGAAGATATTGCTTTCGAGCTAATAGGGTTGTTAAACCGCAAAGGATTTGGATCAAACCTAAGAAATTTAATGGCTCATGGCTTAATTAGCTCAAATGGTTTTTATACAGCACCAATAATTTATCTGTGGTGGCTTACATTACGCTTATGTTTTTTACCGCTAATTCCCCAAATTAACTCTACACAAACAAATGAGCCATAATAAATAAACAGGATACCCGCCGCAGCTACCAAAAAACCGGCCGATATCGCCAATTTTTACTCCTATGTCTAATAGATTGTTTCTATTTACCAGTCTTGGCTGCACAGCCGGCGACCCGCTAAGGCCCGGATTTGCTCGTCGGCGTCGGAAACTGCAAGCGATCGCAACAACGGCACAACTCCCGGATTTTCTGGATAATGTTCGATAATCGCTTCGAGCGCTGTAAACCTGGGATTGTAAGGAAAAGAACCGTTTTGATTATCAACATCGCTCAAAGCTCGATCGCGCAAAAACTCAAACATTTCCGGCTCGTCTTTCCATCCCCGCATTAACTCTACCAGGGCGATCGCCCGCACCTGCGAATCTTCATCCTTTTGAGCTCTAATTTTCAGCCACTCAAAAATCTGCGACTGATTAGTTCGCCCCCGGGCTAACTTTTGCAAAGCGATTTGCCTGACAGCGGAACTCTCATCACCCTCTGCTTTAGCCTCCAGCAGCATCCAAGTTTCAGGATTATCTGGCCAGTTGTAAGCAAGTTCAAGCACCGCCGCTTGCCGCACCAGGGCTTCCCCAGAATCGAGCTCAATTTTCAGCCAAGACAAGGTTTCCGGGTCGTCGGGCCAGCGCCGCACGATCGATCGCATCAGCACGCTCAGCAAGTGAGCATCATGCTCCAACTCGACCCGGCTTTTGAGGAAAGGCAGCGTCTCGCCCCGGTGAGACCAGCGTTTTGCGATCTCTTCCACCGCAGTTTCTCGAACGTTCAGGTGTCTGTCTGACTCGGCGAGATTTTGCAACCAGCCAAAGACTTCGAGACTGCCTGACGCCAGTGCAGCGACAGCTTCCACTACTACTTGGCGCACAGTCCAGTAATCCTCGGAATCAGCTATTTTTTGCAGCAGGGGCAGGGTTTCTGGGTGGTCGGGCCAACCTGCTGCTATCTGTTGTAGCGCTATTTCTCGCAGGTCGGCGTCGCGATCGCCCAATGCTATATTTTTCAAAAAAGTCATAGTTTCGGGGTTCCCGGGCCAGCCAGAGGCAATTGCTTGCACTGCTGCCCGCCGGACGCTCGAACTCGCGTCGGACTCGGCTTTAGTTTTCAGCAGCGGGTAAATGTCTGGCTCGCCGGACCAGCGCGAGGCCAATTCTTCTAACGCTGCTGTCCGCACTTCTTTACTGCTGTCGGATTCGGCTAGGTTTTTCAGCAGCAGGCAAACGTCTGTTGCGGCGGGCCAGCCCGCTGCCAACTCCCGCACCGCTACTGTTCGCAGGATAGAACTTCCTGTCTGGGCAAGGTTTTTGAGCAAAGATGCCGTGCCTAAAACGCTGTGCCAACCTCTGGCTATTTCTTGCCACGCTGCGACTCGCACTCCCAAATTTTCGTCGGATTCGGCGGCGGTTCTCAGCAGCAGCAAGGTATCTGTGCGATGGGGCCAATTAGAAGCCAACTGTTCGAGTGCTGCGGTGCGGACTGCGGGACTTTGATCGAACTGAGCCAGGGCACTCAGCAGCGGCAAGGTATCGCTGCTGTCTGGCCAACCAGAAGCCATTTCTCGCACACAGGTCGATCGCACTGCCCAGCTTCCATCGGATTTGGCGAGGTTTTTGAGCATCAGGTAAATTTCTGGCTGCTCTGGCCAACCACGGGCTACTGCTTCGACTGCCGTGGCTCGGACTTCGCCGCAGTCACTGGAGTGAGCGAGTATTTTCAGCCAGGGCAGGGTTTGCGGGTCGTTTTTCCAAGTTTGGGCGATCGCCGCGATCGATCGATTGCGAATTTGATAAGTTTCCTGCAATTCTTGAGCGCTTTGATAAAGAATCAGGAAACCACTGCCGTATTGCGATAACTTTTTTAAAGCGTTTAACAGTTTTTTTTCGGTTTTTTTATCAACATCATTTTTCACTTTTAACAGGCATTGCGCTGCTAAAAACAAATTAATAAATTTTTCTGGTTGACCGTTTTGATCGGTGAGATATTCTATAATTTTGCTCGCTGTTTCTTTGTCGAGCTTAGCTGCAATTTCTCTGAGGACTTCGTGCAAAGATTCGTCCCGCCAGTGCTGGCCGAAAACTTGTATGTTGAGTTCGCCCCAAGTCAGTTGACCGATTTTGAGTTGGGCATGGATTAACTCTGCTACAGTCTGGGGATTATTTTCGGAAACAAGTTTTTTTAACAACATACCGATACCCTGCCCCCTGAAGTTTGTTTGCATTGACAATCCTCGCATCAGCTCGGATATTAGTTGAGATTTTTTTGAGCGACCCTGGAGTATGGAACCAATCGACTCTATTTTATACCAAAAATACTGACTCGGGAGCGCCCCTATGCAAAATCCGCCATCACCCACAGGAATGTCAGGTGTTGGCGGATGGCGATCGAACAATTAAGCCACTGAATCTAACTAACAGCTACTTGGACGCGATCGGCTACAACCCGAACTGCAAAAGTAGGAATCTTTACCGTTTCATCATCCAGACATTGCCCGGTAGTGAGACTAAAGTTTTGCTTGTAAATGGGAGAAGCAACTTTGATAGTGCCGTTGCGATCGCCCACAAGTCCCCGCGACAACACAAAAGCTTTGCTAAACGGGTCGTAATTGCTAAGCGCATAAACTTCATACCCGTTTCCCACTCGGAAAATCGCCACTTGTTCGCCTTTAACTAAAGCGCAAACTCCAGTATAAGGGGCGATCGCATCAAGAGAACACACATCTACCCAAGTAGTCACAGTATCCGAAACTTGTAATGATTGAACCATCTTCTTTTCCTGTTAATTTACTTTAATTTCATTCCTCGGATCTGCCTGAGAACGCAGGTTTCGAGGCCTCCAAGCATTCATTCCTAGGCAAAGCCTCGAAGATCAAATCTTGCTCCCTCCCCTGATTCAAGGGGAGGGCTGGGGAGGGGTTATTCCGAAACTCCAACCAGAGCCTTCTCCTGTTCGTTAGCAGGCCGCGTTTGTCCCCGTTCCGCAACACGAACAATACTCGGATCGGGCAAATCGGAATTCACAAAATGCTGAAACCGCTGCACCTTGTGTGGGTCTTCTATGGTCGTTTTCCACTCACATTGATAAGTGTTCACTAAATGTTCCATCTGCGCTTCTAATTCACCACAAATGCCCAGAGAATCCTCAATTATTACCTGTTTCAAGTATTCAATCCCGCCCTCAAGTTTGTTCAACCAAGTAGCAGTGCGTTCCAATCTGTCGGCCGTGCGGATGTAGAAAACCAAGAATCGATCGATATACTTAATCAGCGTTTCCTTGTCGATATCCGTCGCCAGCAAAACCGCGTGCTGTGGCTTAATGCCGCCATTGCCGCACACATACAAATTCCAACCATTCTCCGTCGCAATTATCCCAAAATCCTTGCTTTGAGCTTCCGCGCATTCGCGAGTGCAACCAGAAACAGCAGATTTGAGCTTGTGGGGCGATCGCAAACCACGATAACGCAATTCAACCTCGATCGCCAAACTCGTTGAATCCTGCACGCCAAAGCGGCACCAAGTGCTACCAACACAAGATTTTACAGTACGCAGAGCCTTACCGTAAGCGTGTCCCGACTCAAATCCCGCATCAATCAACCGACGCCAAATATGCGGCAATTGATCCACGCGAGCTCCAAACAAATCGATCCGTTGCCCGCCAGTAATCTTAGTATAAAGCCCAAAATCCCTGGCAACTTCACCCAAAACAATCAACTTATCCGGCGTAATTTCTCCCCCCGGTATTCGCGGCACCACCGAATAAGTACCGTCGCGCTGAATGTTTGCCAAAAAGTAATCGTTCGTATCTTGCAAACCGACGTGAGACTTCTCTAAAATGTGGTCATTCCAAGTAGAAGCCAGCATCGAACCAACAGCAGGCTTGCAAATTTCGCAACCCTTACCTTTGCCGTGTCTTTCAATCAACTCCTCAAATGTTTTAATCTCTTGAGAACGCACTAAATGGTACAATTCTTGACGGGAATATTCAAAATGTTCGCAGAGATTATTTTTGACGGCAAACCCAGCTTTCTTCATCTCCGCCTTGAAGATATCCGTCACCAAAGGCACGCACCCGCCACAGCCCGTCCCAGCTTGAGTGCATTTCTTGACGCTGGGAACATCGGTTAAATTGCGATCGCGAATCGCTTCACAAATCTGCCCCTTGGTAACATTATTGCAAGAACAAATTTGAGCAGAATCCGGCAAACTGTCTACTCCAAAACCCGCCGATACTCCCCCTTCTCGCGGTGGCATTAACAAATCTTCGGGATGCGGCGGTAGAGCAATTTCATTTTGCATGAATTGCAGCAAAGTACCATAAGCCGAAGCATCTCCCACGAGAATTCCGCCTAAAATCCGGCTGCCGTCTTGATTTAAAACTAATTTTTTGTAAATGCCTTGGAAGGTGTCAGTGACAACAATTTCTTTAGCATCGGCCGACTTGGGAAAAGGATCTCCAAAACTAGCGACATCCACCCCCAATAATTTGAGTTTAGTGGACATATCCGCACCTGTAAAAGTGCTTGTAGCGGGGGCATCCTGTCGGCTATCGGCTACACGGCTCAAAATATCTGCTGCTACGCTTGCCATTGTATACCCAGGCGCAACTAAGCCGTAGATGCGATTTTGATATAGCGCGCATTCTCCGATCGCATAAATGTCAGGATCGGAGGTTTGGCAGCTATCATTAATCACAATGCCACCGCGTTCTCCTACTTCTATACCGCAACTTCTGGCAATTTCGTCGCGGGGGCGAATGCCAGCAGAAAAGACAATCATATCTGTTGCCAATTCCGAACCGTCAGCAAACAGCATTTTAGTAACTTTGCCATCTTCACTAACAATTTCTGTTGTAGATTTGCTGGTGTGAACCGAAACCCCCAACTCTTCTATTTTGCTACGGAGAATCGCACCGCCAATTTCGTCAACTTGCACGGGCATCAGCCGCGACGCAAACTCAACAACGTGAGTTTTTAGACGCATATTTTGCAGAGCATTAGCACACTCTAGACCTAACAAGCCGCCGCCAATTACTACACCAGTTTGGCAATTTTTAGCGTAATCTGACATCGCTTCCAGGTCATCAATTGTCCGGTAAACAAAGGTTCCTGTAGCGTCTTTGCCTTTAATTGATGGCACAAATGGATAGGAACCGGTGGCCAGAACAATTTTGTCGTAGGGAACTTCTAAACCGTTGGCTGAAGAGACTATTTTGTGTTCCCGGTTAATGGCGACTGCTTTGTCCCCGATGTGAATTAGGATGCCGTTTTCTTGATAAAATCCCGGTGCAACTAAAGATAAATCTCCCGCTGTTTTCCCAGAAAAAAATCCGCTGAGGTTTACGCGATCGTAAGCAACGCGCGGTTCTTCACAAAAAGTAATTAAATTCCAGTGTTTGGCAGCATCCGAGCTGACCATTAACTCTAGGAACTTGTGACCTACCATGCCATTGCCGATTACAATGAGGTTTTTTTTGGCTGTCATTAGAATCTCTTTTATCCCGTTTATCAGTCGTTGGGTTAATTAATATAAGACTTTTTTGTAAAGTTTTGTACTTATATATACAAAAAATGGGTGTTTATGCAATTGTCGAATACTCCCGATTGCATTTTTGCATGATGTCTGCGATCGACTTAAATAGGTGCGTCAGTCGATTTTAGATTTTAGATTTTATACCAATTTTATGTGAAGTTGCATATAATAGAGAGCAGAAGTGTTGAATGATAGGAAAAGATTGCTATAATTGGGCGAGCAATGTATAATTGCAGAGTTATAAATTATTAATAATCAGCTGAAATGCTATTTTCTAACTTCCCCAAAATTGTCAGACGGTATCTCGCCCATTTACCCAAAGATGATTATCCTGTTTTAGATAGCTTCACATTTGTCTCCTGCTGGCTAGGGTTTAGTTTTGACCAAAGTCTGGATACTATGCGTTCGCTATTTTCCCGTTTAAACAGTCGAGATATTTCCCTAGATATATCAACTTTTTCAAAGGCTAGTAAGCATAGAGATATTGGTGTTTTCATAAAAATCTTTGAAAGATTGCAAGTGGATATAAAACGTCAATTAATTAACAAAGATAGGAGGAGTTTATTTCCTTTAGATTCAACGATAGTTACGTTAACAAGTAAATTACTATGGCAACAGGAATACCATCAAGTAAAACTATTTGCGGGAACGGACAATAAACGGGGAATAATTGATGGAGTCCACATTCATTTTGGTCAAGGTCATGACAGTCAGTATGGAGATGAAACCATAGCAGCCACACCTCAAAATGGAGTCGCTGTAATGGACAGAGGTTTTTCTAGTTCGGAACGCGTTCAAGCATTAATGAAAAAAGAAAATCAATATTTTGTACTACGAATTAAGAATAATTCTACTGTCAATATGAAGGAGGATGGAACTTATGAAGTGTGGAGTGACCAACGAAAACTTCAAGTAAGATTAGTGACTTTTTCAGATTGAGAAACACGGACAGAATTTAGAGTTGTCACTAATTTATTTGAATCAGGAAAATTAGCATACACTAATGAAGAAGTTGGAGAAATTTATCGAAGACGATGGCAGATTGAATTGCTGTGGAATTTCTTAAAAATGCATTTAAAATTAGCTCCTCTAATTACTAAAAATACCAATGGAATTAAGATACAAATCTATGCCTGTTTGATTTGTTATTTGTTGCTTCAGTTGGTTGAACTTCCTGATGAAATTGGACATAAACTCTTAGACAAGTTACGATATTTACAGGTCTTTATGTGTGAGAAATCAGCTATATTCACTGGTTTAAGGAACTTGTTTTCAATTGCTAAAATCAGCAGTTTATAGGATTCGTATGTCTATTTTCAGAATCCTATCAATAAGCATTCAACACTTCTGGATATTTAGAAAAAGTCAATGCCTACTAAAAACTTCCTCAGTTGCGAGACAAAAAAAAGTCTACAACAAGCATTAAAAGAGCACGAGCATCCAGATATTCGGCAAAGAGCCTTAAATTTTTTTTTACTAAATAACGGAAATACAAAAGCTAAAACTGCTGAACTAATTGGATGTTCTCTGAGAAAAGTTGCTTATTGGAGCATACATGGTGATCCTGAGAATTTAGACAATTTCAAAGATGAGCGGATGAAGGGTAACTACCCAAAAGCTACAGAAGAATACATTAATTTACTCCTAGAGACCATTGAAGTAGAACCTGAAAAATATGGCTATGAATTCGGGAGATCGACAACAGCTAGACTTGCCATATATCTAGGAGAAAAGACAGGAATTGAGCTGAGTATTACCCAAGTAAGGAGGATTTTAAAAGCAAAAAAGTATGTTTACCTCGCTTGCTAAATATCTGTAGTTTAGACTAACTAAAGATGAGAACGGTGGCTTTCAGAAGAACTAGAGCCACCGCGCCGGGAGAGAATGAGG